>JACMQP010000489.1 GCA_014376915.1 Ramlibacter sp. | reverse complement strand
TTAGTGAATTAAATCCGACGGAGACACCATGCTCAAGCGCCATTTCCTCCAGGCCGTTTCCCTCGCCGTCGCCGCCCTGGCCGTCGCTGGCCCCGTCATGGCGCAGCAGTGGAAGCCGACCCGCCCGATCAACCTGATCGTGCCCTGGGCCGCCGGCGGCTCGACCGACCAGGTGACCCGTGTCACGGCCGCGGAAATGGAGAAGGCGCTGGGCCAGACCATCGTGATCATCAACCAGCCCGGAGCATCCGGCTCCATCGGCACCAAGAGCGCGCTCGATGCGCCCAGGGACGGCTACACCTGGACGGCCGGCGCCGCGCAGGACCTCGGTACCTACGAGACCCTGGGTTCGCTCAAGACCAGCATCAAGGACTGGCACCTGTTCCTCAACGTCGCCAATATCCAGGTGATCGGCGTCAACCCGAAGACCCCATACAACAACGCCAAGGACCTCCTCGACGCGATGAAGGCCAGGCCGGGCCTGATCAGCGTCGCCACCGCGGGCGTGACGTCGGCCGGCCACAACGCAATGGAGTTGATCAGCAAGGTCACTGGCGTGAAGTACCGCCACGTGACCTATGACGGCGGCAATCCGGCCGTGGTCGCCACCGTCGCCGGCGAAGCAGAAGTGACCACCCAGCTCGCGGTGGAGCAGGCCGACATGATCCGCGGCAAGCGGCTGCGCCCGCTGGCGACCGTCAGCGACAAGGCGCTGGAGCTGGAAGGCTTTGGCACCATTCCACCGCTGTCGCAGACGCTGGCTGGCTTCAGCGCACCGGCCAACTATTTCGGCATCTTCATTCCCAAGGGCGTGCCCGACGACGTGGTGAAGACGGTGGAGCGCATCTGGAACGAGCAGATCGCCAAGAGCGACGCGCTCAAGAAGTACGCCACCAGCCGCGGCGCGCTGTTCAACCCGCTACACGGCGAGGCGGCGCAGAAGGCCGTGTTCCCGGCCATCCAGGCCAACGCCTGGTTGCTGTTCAACGGCGGCAAGACCAAGGTCTCGCCGGACACCGTCGGCATCCCCAAGCCCTGAGCCGAGCGCCATGTCGTCGCCAGCCGAAGAGGAGTCGCCGCACGGCGGCCACGTCCGCGTCGATCCGCACTCCGAATTCGTCGCCTCGATGGGGTGGATGGTGGCCGGCGCGGCCATCCTGATCGCCTCGCTGCGCATGGACCGGCTGCAGGAGCAGAACATCAACCCCTACACGGTGCCGGGGCTGCTGCCGGCGCTGCTGGGCCTCGTGATGTTCATTCTCGGCGGCCTGCTGGCGCTGCGCAGCTGGCGCCGTGGCGGTGTTCGTCGGCCGCCGGTGGCGGCACCGCAGGACCGGCAGGAGCGGCGCCGCGCCTGGATGGTCATCGCCTTGTGCGTGACCTTCGACGTGTTGCTGGTCGGCCACGGCTTGCCGTTCTGGCTGGCGGCGTGGATCTTCGTGAGCTCCTCGATCCTGCTGCTGCAGCACGGCGCACGCAAGGCGCAAGGGGCCAAGCTCACGGCGCGGGTGCTCGCCAAGGCGCTCGCGATCGGCCTGGGCGCGGGCCTGGTGATCACGCTGTTGTTCCAGGAGTTGTTCCTGGTCCGCCTGCCCTGACCGCATCTTCTTTCCGGAGCATTCATGCTGCAAGGACTGACGGAACTGGGTCACGCGTACCTCGGCTTCCTCAACGTCACGTCGATCTTCTACGGCCTGGGCGGCGCGCTGATCGGCATCATCGTCGGCTGCCTGCCGGGGCTGTCGGCCACGCTGTGCATCGCGTTGCTGACGACGCTCACCATCAAGTTGCCGGCCAATGACGCGATCCTCATCCTGATCTGCTCTTATGTCGGGACGCTGTACGGCGGATCGCGCACCGCCATCCTGCTGAACATCCCGGGCACCGCGGCCAATGCCGCGTCATGCGCCGACGGGTATGCGCTGGCGCGCAAGGGCCAGGCCGGCCGGGCCATCGGCATCGCGACGTCCGGCGCCTTCACCGGCACGCTGTTCGGCGTGCTGTGCCTGGCCGCTTTCACGCCGACGCTGGCCGAGGTGGCGCTGTCGTTCGGCGCCTATGAATTCTTCTGGCTCGCCCTGTTCGGCGTCACGATGTCCGGCACCATCGTCGGCGACGACCCGCTCAAGGGCTGGCTGATGGGGATCCTGGGGCTGTTCGTCGCCCAGATCGGGCAGGAGGGCCTGTACGCCTACAACCGCTTCACCTTCGGCACCAGCGAACTGACCGGCGGCATCGCGCTGATCCCCGCGCTGGTCGGGGCCTTCGGCTTCGCCGAGGTGCTGACCACCCTGGCGGTTCCCGTCGAAGGCAAGCTGGTCGAATTGAAGGACTCGGTCCTCCCGCGCTTTCGCGAAGTGTTCCAGTACTGGCGCACGGTACTGCGTTCGGGCGTGATCGGCGTGTTGACCGGACTGATGCCCGGGGTCGGCGAGGATTCGGGCGCCTGGATGTCGTACGCGGCGGCCAAGGCCGTGAGCAAGGAAAAGGACCAGTTCGGCAAGGGCTCGATCGACGGCCTGATGGCGGCGGAAACCGGCGACATGGCGTCGATCCCCGGACACATCATTCCGGCACTTGCCCTGGGAATCCCGGGGTCCGCGCCGTCCGCCGTGCTGATGGCCGCGATGATCATCCACGGCATCCAGCCGGGGCCGATGATGATGATCCAGCATCCCCAGTTCATCTACGACGTCGTCGCCATGACCTCGCTGGCCACCATCAGCATCCTCGTCTTCGGCCTGTTCCTGGTGCGGCCGCTGCTGCTGGTGCTGCGGATCAAGCGCACGGTGCTGATGCCCATCATCTTCCTGCTTTGCACCGTGGGCGCGTTCGCCGGGGCATCCAGGCTGTTCGACATCTACTGCATGCTGGTGATCGGCATCGGCGCCTTCTTCCTGCGGCGCCGCGGCTACCAGATGGCGCCGTTCGTGCTCGGGCTGGTGCTCGGGCCGCTGCTGGACAAAAGCCTGCGCCGCGGGCTGGTGCTCTCCGACGGCAGCCTGGCGCCGTTCTTCACCCGGCCGATCTCGATCTGCTTCGCGGCGGTCACCATCTTCACCATCCTGCTGTACGTGCCGGCGTTCAAGGCGGGCGTCAAGCGCGTCACCGGCGCTGCCAGCGGTGCGGTGCGCTCTCTGTTTGCGCGGCGCGCCTGAGGCTGGCCGATGAAATTTTCCCTGTGCAACGAGGTGCTGCAGCCGCAGCCGTTCGAGCAGCAATGCGCCAGCGCTGCGGCGATGGGCTACGACGCGCTGGAGGTGGCGCCGTTCACGCTGTCCGACAACCCGATGCTGATCAGCGACGCGCAGGCAACGCAGTTGCGCCGCGTCGCGCAGGATGCGGGCCTTTCGATCTCCGGCCTGCACTGGCTGCTGGTCGCGCCTTCGGGCCTGTCGATCGTCGATGCTTCGGAGCCGGTGCGGCAGCGCACGCTCGCGGTGATGCAGCGGCTGGTGGAACTGTGCGCGCTGATGGGCGGCAGCTACCTGGTGCACGGCTCGCCCAAGCAGCGCTCGGTGCCGCCGGGCTCCAGCCGCGAACAGGCGCTGGAGCGGGCCACCGAAAGCTTCGCCAAGGTCGCGGCGACGGCGCGCAACGCCGGCGTCATCTATTGCATCGAGCCGCTGTCCACGCGCGAGACCGACCTGATCAACACGGTGGCCGAAGCCGCGCGGATCGTCGATGCGATCGGCTCGCCCGGCCTCAGGACCATGATCGACTGCAGCGCCGCCGGGCAGGTGGAGCAGGAGCCGATCGACGCGCTGATGCGGCGCTGGATGCCCAGCGGCCACATCGCCCATGTGCAGGTGAACGACCCGAACCGGCGCGGGCCGGGGCAGGGCGACATGCAGTTCGTGCCGATCCTGCAGGCGGTCGCGCAGCTGCAGGCCAGCGGCGACTACCAGGGCATCGTCGCGGTGGAGCCGTTCGACTACGTGCCGGATGGGCCGACCTGCGCCGCCCGTTCCATCGGCTACCTCAGGGGCATCGTGGAGGGGTTGAGCCATGGCTGAGGCGCCGCGGTTCTCGGTGCGCGAGATCGAACTGTTCGAGCGGCCGGTGGTGCTGCGGCTGCCGTTCCGCTTCGGCGTGGTCACGCTCACCCAATGCCCGCAGGCTTTCGTGCGCGCGCGCATCGAATGCACCGACGGCCGCAGCAGCTGGGGTGCGGCGGCGGAAATGATGGCGCCCAAGTGGTTCGACAAGAACCTGGCGCTGTCCAACGAAGACAACTTCGACCAGCTGCGCGAGGTGCTGGCGTTGGCGCGTGGTGCCTATCTTGGTGACGGCACGCCCGCCACCGCCTTCGGCCACTTCGCGCGCCATTACGACGGCCACCTGCAGGCCGCTGCGGCGAGGGGCTACAACCCGCTGCTGGCCAACTACGGCCCGGCGCTGCTGGACCGCGCGATTCTCGACGCGCTGTGCCGCAGCCAGGACGTTTCCTTCTCCGCCGCGATGCAGGGCAACCTGGCGGGCATCGGTGCACAGCGGCCGGAATTCGGCGGCATGGACTTCGCTCAATTCCTGGCCGCCTTGAAACCCACCGCGACCATCGAGGCCCGGCACACCGTCGGCATGGTGGACGCCATCACCGCGGCGGACCTCGTCGCGCCGGTGAACGACGGCTTGCCGGAGACGCTGGAGCAGGTGGTGCAGCGTTACGGCCACCGCTACTTCAAGCTTAAAGTCGGCGGCAAACTGCAAGCCGACATCGACCGGCTGACGGCAATCGCGTCGGTGCTGGACCGGCTGTCGCAGCCGTACTTCGCATCGCTGGACGGCAACGAGCAATACCCGGATGCGGCCGGCGTGAGCGAATTGCTGGGGCGGATGCGGGCGACTCCCGCGTTGCGGCGGCTGAACGACTCCATCCTGTTCATCGAGCAACCGATTTCGCGCCTGCACGCCATGGAAGTCGACCTGCGCTCGGCGGGCCTGGACCAACCGGTGATCATCGACGAGTCCGACGGCGAGCTCGACACCTTCCTGCAGGCGCGCGCGCGCGGCTATGCCGGCGTCTCGTCCAAGACCTGCAAGGGCTTGTACAAGTCGGTGCTGAACGCGGCCCGCTGCGCCAGGTGGAACGAGGAGGCCGGCCACGAGGTCTGCTTCATGTCGGCCGAGGACCTGACGACGCAGGCGGGCCTCTCGGTACAGCAGGACCTGGCGCTGGTGAACCTGCTGGGGATCACCCACGTGGAGCGCAACGGCCACCACTACGTCAACGGGATGGCGGCGCAGGGGCGGCAGGAACAGCTGGCCTTCCTGGCGGCGCATCCCGATGTTTACGAGGACACGCAGGGCGCGGTGCGGCTGGCCATCCACGACGGCAGGATCGCGCTCGGTTCGCTGGCCGGCCCGGGATTCGCGAGCGGCGCCATGCCGGACTTCAGCCGGATGACGGCGATCTAGTGATTGC
>JACMQP010000488.1 GCA_014376915.1 Ramlibacter sp. | reverse complement strand
CGCTGCTGCGTCAGCAGCTGGGCGGTGACCAGTTCCTTGAGATGGAACGACAGCGTGGCGCCCGCCACGCCCAGCTCTTCACCGAGCTGGCCGGGCGTGCGGCCAGCGGCGCCGGCAACCACCAGCGAGCGGAACACCCGCAGGCGCATGGCCTGGGCCAGGGCGGCAAGCGACTGGATGGCGGTAATCTCTTCCATATTTCCATAATAATGGAAATATAGGGCGGATGCAATCGCCAGCCTCCCGTTTCAAGGAGCCACCAGGACGCGCCAGCGATAATTCGCGACTTTCAAGGAGCGCATGTGGACGTCGTACTGCTGGTCAAGGCCGCCATCATGGGCGTGGTCGAGGGGCTGACCGAATTTCTCCCCATTTCCAGCACCGGGCACCTGATCCTGGCCGGGGCGCTGCTCGGCTTCGACGACGAGAAGGCCAAAGTGTTCGACATCGCGATCCAGACCGGCGCCATCCTCGCGGTGATCATCGTGTACTGGCAAAAGATCCGCGCGACGCTGGTCGCGCTGCCCACGCAAAAGCAGGCGCAGCGGTTCTCGCTCAACGTGCTGATCGCCTTCCTGCCGGCAGTGGTGCTGGGGCTGCTGTTCGGCAAGGCGATCAAGGCCAACCTGTTCACGCCGGCGGTCGTCGCCAGCACGTTCATCCTGGGCGGCTTCGTCATCCTGTGGGCCGAGAAGCGGCCGCCTACCACCGTGCGGATTCACGAGGTCGAGGAGATGAGCCCCTGGGACGCGCTGAAGGTCGGCTTGATGCAGTGCCTGGCGATGATCCCCGGCACCAGCCGCAGCGGCGCCACCATCATCGGCGGCATGCTGCTGGGGCTGTCGCGCAAGGCGGCGACCGATTTCTCTTTCTACCTCGCCATTCCGACGCTGATCGGCGCTGGCGCGTACAGCCTGTTCAAGGAACGGGCGCTGCTCAGCGCCGCCGACCTGCCGCTGTTCGCCGTGGGCCTGCTGTTCTCGTTCCTGAGTGCCTGGATCTGCGTGCGCTGGCTGCTGCGCTATATCTCCAGCCACAGCTTCGTGCCATTCGCGTGGTACCGGATCGCCTTCGGCATCGTCGTGCTGGCGACGGCCTGGTCGGGCCTGGTGCAGTGGAAAGCTTGAGCGCGCCACGGGCCCGCTTGGCTGGAAAATAATCGCGCGCTGCCCATCGGCCCGGCTGCTGGCCACCCCGGACGCGCGTTAGCGGCCGCAGCCGGTCTGCTCACCGCGCCGCAGCGGCTTCCAGCGGCCCTCGGGCTGGGCCAGCCGGTCGGCGACGATGCGCAGGACGTCGGGGTGATTGACCATTCCGAGGTGGCTGGCGTCGACCTCGACGCTTTCAGCGGTGCGCGAGCGCTTCTCGATGCAGCCGCGCCAGCTGACGATGCCGTCGCTTTTGCTATAGATCGAGGTTGTCGGCACTGGCGGCGTCGCGCGCAGCCGGGCCTCCAGCTGAGGCGCGAACCGCGCCGCATTGGCATTGAGCAGTTTGTAAATGGTGCCGGCGTGGTTGCCGTCGCCGAGCGACGCGAATGGCGTGGCCAAAGTGACCACGCTGCGCACGGCTTGCGGCGCGCGTCGGGCGATCTCGCGAGCAAAGAT
>JACMQP010000487.1 GCA_014376915.1 Ramlibacter sp. | reverse complement strand
CAGGCGCTGCGGCGCCTGCCCGGCGTCGGCGTCAAATCGGCCTCGCGCATGGCCTTCCACCTGCTGCAGCACGACCGCCCCGGCGCGCTCACGCTGGCGCAGGCGCTGGAGCAGGCGGCCAGCCACATCCGCCATTGCAGCCTGTGCCACACCTTCACCGAGCAGGAGGTCTGCGCCACCTGCCTCGACCCGCACCGTGACCAGAGCAAGCTGTGCGTGGTCGAGACGCCGGCCGACCAGGCCGCGGTGGAGCGGACCTCGGCGTACCGCGGCCTGTACTTCGTGCTGATGGGCAAGCTCAGCCCGCTGGACGGCATCGGACCCAACGAAATCGGGCTGGCCAAGCTGTTCGAGCGGGCCACCCGCGGCGAACTGCAGGAGGTGATCCTGGCCACCAACTTCACTGCCGAAGGCGAGGCCACCGCCCACGTCATCGGCGAGGCGCTCAAGGCCAGGGGCCTGCGCGTGACGCGGCTGGCGCGCGGCGTGCCAGCCGGCAGCGAGCTGGAGTACGTGGACCTCGGGACCATCGCCCACGCACTGGTCGACCGCCGCTAGAGCGCTGGTGCAGCAGGGGCTGCACCCCTTACGTGAAAACCCGCACGGGATGTTCCCGATGCAGTGCCGAAGGCGCCGCACTAGGCTCGTCCTAAGCGCAATCAGAGAGGATTCCCCAATGAAAAATGCACTCATCAGCCGCCGCACGTTCGTTTCCGCCGCGATCCTGGCCGGCGCCAGCGTGGCTGCGCCGTCGGTCTGGTCCCAGGGCAAGCTCGAGAAGACCAAGGTCTCGATCGCGGTCGGTGGCAAGGCCGCGTTCTACTACCTGCCGCTGACGATCTCGGAACAACTGGGCTATTTCAAGGCCGAAGGTCTGGACGTCGAGATCTCCGACTTCGCCGGTGGCTCGCGCGCGCTGCAGGCGCTGGTCGGCGGTTCGGCCGACGTGGTGAGCGGCGCCTACGAGCACACCATCAACATGCAGAGCAAGAACCAGTTCATCGAATCGTTCGTGCTGATGGGCCGCGCGCCCCAGATCGCGATGGGCGTCTCCACCAAGGCCATGCCCAACTACCGCACCGTGGCCGACCTGCGAGGCAAGAAGATCGGCGTCTCGGCGCCGGGCTCGTCGACCAACATGGTGGCAAACCTGGTGCTGTCGCGCGCCGGTCTGAAAGCCAGTGACGTGAGCTTCGTCGGCGTCGGCACCGCGGCCGGTGCACTCACTGCGCTGCGCTCAGGCCAGATCGACGCCATGAGCAACACCGACCCGGTGATGACGATGCTGGAGCAAAAGGGCGACGTGAAGATCATCAGCGACACCCGAACGCTCAAGGGCACGCTGGACGTGTTCGGTGGGCCGATGCCGGCCGCCTGCTTTTACGCCCACGCCGAGTTCGTGCAGAAGAATCCGAACACCTGCCAGGCCCTGGCCAATGCCATCGTGCACGGCCTGAAGTGGCTGCAGACCGCGGGCCCGAGCGACATCATCAAGACGGTGCCCGAAAACTACCTGCTTGGCGACCGCGCACTGTACCTCGCGTCGTTCAACAAGGTGCGCGAAGCGATTTCGCTGGACGGGATGATGGCCGAAGACGGGACACGCACTGCGTTGAAGGCGCTGGCCAGCTTCGAGCCCTCGGTCAAGGCCGACAAGATCGCGCTGGCCAAGACCTACACCAACGATTTCGCGCGCCGGGCCAAAGAGCGCTTCAAGGCCTGAACGGCAGACGGTGCAGGATTTCGCCCTTGAATTCGACCGGATCTCGGTCACCTTCCGTTCGCGCGAGGACGAGGGTCAGGGCTACACCGCGGTGGCGGATACGACACTGCGGGTGCGCGGCGGCGAGTTCGTCTCCGTGGTCGGCCCGACCGGTTGCGGCAAATCGACGCTGCTGAACATCGGCGCCGGCCTGCTCGAGCCCTCGTCCGGCGGCGTCCTGGTGTTCGGCGAACCGCTGCAGGGGATCAACCGCCGCGCCGGCTACATGTTCCAGAGCGACGCGCTGATGCCGTGGCGCAGCGCCATCGACAACGTCATGGTGGGCCTGCAATACCGCAGCGTCGCCGACGGCGAGGCGCGCCGGCTGGCCCAGGCCTGGCTGGAGCGCGTCGGCCTGGGCGGTTTCGAGGACCGCTATCCGCATCAGCTCTCGGGCGGCATGCGCAAGCGCACCGCGCTGGCCCAGGTACTGGCGCTGGATCCCGACATCATCCTGATGGACGAGCCCTTCAGCGCACTCGACATCCAGACCCGGCAACTGATGGAAAACGAGGTGCTTGAGCTCTGGGCGGCTAAAAAGAAGGCTGTTCTTTTCATCACCCACGACCTCGACGAAGCCATTGCGATGAGCGACCGGGTCGTCGTCCTGTCGGCCGGCCCGGGCACCCACCCCATCGGCGAATTCGAGATCGACCTGCCGCGTCCGCGCGATGTGGCAGAGGTCCGTAGCGACCCGCGCTTCGTGCAACTGCATTCGCAGATCTGGGCGGTGCTGCGCGACGAAGTGCTCAAGGGCTACGCGCAGCAATTGAAGAAGGCCGCTTGATGCTTGCCGGCCTCAAGCCCAACGATCGCAACCTGCGCTACTGGCAGGTCGGGCTGCTGCTGGCGCTGCTGGTCGGCTGGCACCTGCTGTCGCGTAACGAGCAGACCGCCTTCTTCCTGGGCGAGCCGATCAAGGTGGCTGGTCGGGTCTGGTCGTGGTTTATGCCTTTCGACATCGGCGCTAGCGCGCTCTTCCCGGACGGCCTGCCGGGCCGCGCCGACATCTATCAGCATTTGGGCATCACGCTGCTGGAGACGTTGCTGGCCTTCGTGATCGGCACCGTGCTGGGGCTGGTGTTCGGTCTCTGGCTGGCGCTCGCGCCGACGGCCAGCAACATCCTCGACCCGTACATCAAGGCCGCCAACTCGATGCCACGGGTGATCCTGGCACCGATCTTCTCGCTCTGGTTCGGCCTGGGCATGTGGAGCAAGGTGGCGCTGGCCGTCACGCTGGTGTTCTTCATCGTCTTCTTCAACGTCTACCAGGGCGTCAAGGAAGTCAGCCCGGTGGTGCTGGCCAACGCGCGGATGCTGGGCGCCAGCCAGAAGCAGTTGCTGCGCACGGTGTACCTGCCCAGCGCCACCAGCTGGGTGTTCTCCAGCCTGCACACCTCGGTCGGCCTGGCCTTCGTCGGAGCGGTGGTGGGGGAATACCTGGGCTCGGCACGCGGGGTCGGCTACCTGATCCTGCAGGCCGAGGGCACCTTTGACGTCAACACCGTGTTTGCCGGCATCGTGGTTCTCACCGCTTTCGCGCTGCTGCTCGACGGGGTTGTCGGCCGGATCGAAAAGCACCTGATGAAATGGCAGCCGCGTACCGGCGAAACCGAGAAACTGTGAGCCAGTCGTCATCCCGACGGCGAAGAAGAATTTGGTCCGGAGCCGCGGCTCAGACCGGGACGATCTTCCGGTTGGCCGCGCCCGGCAGGGTCTGCAGGCTGCGGCCGACCTCGCTGCTGAACGAGTTGTCCAGCACCGAGCTGACGAAGATCCAGTCTGAGCGAGCGGCTTGCGGGGTCAGCGTTAGCAGCAGGTAGCCGCGGTGGCTGGTCTCGGCGTACTTCAGGTCCGGCATGATCTTCACGAGCGCGTCGGCCAGGAACTGCCGACCGATGTCGCGGTACTTCAGCTCCAGTCCGGTGGACGTCACCGACGGCGTGTCGTACTCGACGCCAACAGCCCGGCCCGACGCATCGCGCAGGTCGCAGGCGAAAGCGTTGTGGCTGTCGCCGCCCAGCACGACCAGGTTGCGGTCGGCGGACTTCGCGACGGCCAGCAGCTTCTCGCGCGCCGCCGGGTAGCCGCCCCAGTGGTTCAGGTCCATCGGGATCTTCGGCTGGTCCACCAGCGCCTGCTGCTGCGGGCTGCGCGCCGCTGGCGCCACGTCCAGCGCGGTGATGTAGGCGTCCAGCGTGCCCTGCGAGAAGTTGTCGAAGACGCTCAGCGGCACTTCCATGCGGCCCAGCGGCATCTGCTGGCCGACCACCTGCCAAGTCGCTTGCGAGGCTTGCAGGCCAGTCGCCAGCCAGTCCTGCTGCGCCTGGCCGAGGATCTGCCGGTTGGGGTCGCTGGCGGCGCTGGCGAGGTAACCATCGCGGCCGATCGGCGCAGCGCGCCCGATGGCGCGAGCGTCCAGCATGTGCAGCGTGGCGAGGTTGCCGAAGTTGAAGGAGCGATAGATCCGCAGCGGGTTGGCCGGATCGGGCACGCGCACCGGCAGCCATTCGCGCCAGGCCCGGGCCGCGGCCTCGCGCCGGTCGGCGAAGCTGCCTTCGCTGGCGGGATCGTGGCCTTCGGCGCCGTCTTTCCAGATGCCGTTGACCAGCTCATGGTCGTCCCACACCGCGATGATCGGCATCGCCGCGTGCATGTTCCGCAGGTCGGCATCGGTATGGTAGTGCGCGTAGCGGGCGCGGTAGTCCGAAAGCGTCACCGTTTCGTAGCTCGGATTCATCTTGCGATCAAGCAAGCCGGCGACTGCCTGTTCGGCGGCGCTGACGCCGGTCTCGTAGATGTAGTCGCCCAGGTGCAGTGCGACGTCGATGTCGCCGCGGTTGGCAGCATCGGCATAGACGTGGAACTGGCCGACCGGAAAGGCGGCGCAGGAGAACACGGCCATGCGCACCTGGTTCACGCTGCCGCTCGGCAAGGTCCTGGTCCGGCCGATCCTGGAGGTTTCGGAACCGTGCCTGAAGCGGTACCAGTACTGGGTGCCGGGCTGTAGGCCGGTAGCGTCCGCCTTCACGGTGAAGTCCTGGTCGGCGCTGGTGGCGGCGGTGCCCGACGCCACCAAGGTGGTGAAGGCTGCGTCGCTGGCCACTTCCCACTGAACGCTGGTGGCCGCGGTGTCGGCGACATTGACGCGTGTCCACAGGATCACGCGGTCGGCCAACGGGTCGCCGCTGGCGACGCCGTAACCGAAACGTTCCTGGTGTTCGTCGCTGCCGCCGCCGCACCCGGCCAGGCCGGTGGTGGAGGCCAGCGCAACGGCGCCAGCGGTGGCGAGTACGAACCGGCGCCGGCTCGCGTCTTGTTGCGCGTTGTCGTTCATCAAACCCATTCGAGAAGAACCGGTGCTCCGGAAGCCGGGATTGCGCTGGTCCTGCGTCGAAGAGCGTAGGCGGCGCTGGCTGACAGCCGCGTAGGCCACTCCCTCGGCCGCCTGTAGGCCGTGGGCGGGCGGCGCGTCAGCGTCGATTGACCGGCGCGACCGACCGGCGCAGCGGCGCCTTGGTCGCCGGCCGTGCGGCCCGCGGAGCCGCGCGCACGGCCGGACGCGCCGACCGCCCGGCGGCCGGTGCCGGCACCCGCGCCGAACGGGCGCGCACCGGCAGGAACAGGACCACCTGCTGGCCCGGCTTGAAGGCGGCGCTGGCCAGCACGTTGTTCCAGCCGGCCACTTCGCTCGGCTGGACATTGAAGCGGCGGGCAATGCTGGCCACGGTCTCGCGCTTGCCGGCCTTGACAGTGGTGCGGCGGTTGACGATCTCGGGGGCCAGGTTCAACTGGCCGTTGTCGGCCACCTGGCTGGTCACGTCGTGCTGCTGCTGCGGGGTGCGCGGCACGATCAGCACCGAGCCGCTCTTGATCAGCATCCGCGGCGGGATGGTGTTGGCGTTGCGCAGCTCGCTCTCGCTCATGCCGGTGCGGCGCGCGGCCTCGGCGACGGTCATGGTGGCCGGCGCGCTCCAGGCAGTCCAGCTTGCGAACTGTCCTTTTTCATAGGCCTCGAAGTTGCGCTCGAACACGTGCGCGTTGTCCCATGGCAGCAGGATCTCAGGCGTGCCGGCGGCCAGGATCACCGGCCGCTTCGCCGACGGGTTCAACGCCTTGAAGTCTTCCAGCTTGACGTTGGCCAGCCGCGCCGCCAGTTCGACGTCGATGTCGCGGGTGATCTTGACGCTCTGGAAGTAGGGATGGTTTTCGACCAGCGGCAACTCGGTCCGGTGGTTCTGCGGATTGGCGATGATGTTCTTCACCGCCTGCAGCTTGGGCACGTAGTAACGCGTCTCGTTGGGCATGTTGAGATCGCCGTAGGTGACGCCGAGCCCCATCTTCCGGTTCTTCGCGATCGCGCGGCCGACGCTGCCTTCGCCCCAGTTGTACGCCGCCAGCGCCAGGTGCCAGTCGCCGAACATGCCGTACAGCTTCTGCAGGTAGTCGAGCGCTGCGCGGGTGGAGGCCAGCACGTCGCGCCGGTCGTCCCGGAAAACGTTCTGCTTCAGCTCGAAGTAGGTGCCGGTGGCGGGCATGAACTGCCACATGCCAGCGGCACGGGCGCTGGACACGGCCTGCGGATTGAACGCGCTTTCGATGAAGGGCAGCAGGGCCAGCTCGGATGGCATGTTGCGCCGCTCAAGTTCCTCGACGATGTGGAACAGGTACTTGCTCGAGCGCTCGGTCATGCGCTGGATGTAATCCGGTCGCGTGGTGTACCACTGCTCCTGCTGGCGCACCAAGTCGCCCTCGAGGTCGTTCATCTTGAAGCCGCGGCGGATCCGGTCCCACAGGTCGGCCGGTACCTGCATGCCGGCGACGTCCTGGGAAGAAGCCTGGCCGGCGGTGATCGGCTGCAGTGGCCCGCCCGGGATCACCGGCGCCAGCGAGGGCGCGGCGGTGGGGGCCGGGCCGGCCGGTGCAACCGCCGCGATCGGGGCGCTGCCAGGCGCGGGCACGGTGGCGCAACCGGACAGCCACAGGACCAGGGCGACGGCGGCGAGGGGGGAGAGCTTCATCTGAATTCGTTCTTCCATTGACGGACGGCGGCGAACACGCCCACCTCGTCGGTTGTGGTCCTGGCATCGAAGGCCTTCGCGGCCCCGACGATGGCACTTTCGCGGGTGCGCAGGAAAGGATTGATGCGTCGTTCCATTCCGATGCTGGAAGGAAGGGTGGGTTGACCCCGGGACCGCAGCTCACGGCAACTTTGCGCGTAGTGGACCAGATCGGCGTTGCCCGGCTCCACCGCAAGCGCGAACTTGAGGTTCGCCAGCGTGTACTCGTGCGTACAGCACACCCGCGTCTCTGCCGGCAACGCTGCGAGTTTGTCCAGGGAATCCAGCATCTGCGCCGGCGTGCCCTCGAACAGGCGGCCGCAGCCGGCGGAAAACAGCGTGTCGCCGCAAAAGAGCAGCGGCTTGCCGTCCACGTCGGGGCAGTAATAGGCGATGTGGCCGGCGGTGTGACCCGGCACGTCGAGCACCTGAAACGGCAGGCCGAGCGCGGTGATCTCGTCGCCCTGCTGCAACCGCTGCAGCGGCCCGGGGATGGTCTCGCGCGCCGGACCGTAGACCCGCGCTCCGGTGGCAGCGCGCACGGCATCGAGCCCGCCGATGTGATCGGCATGATGGTGCGTGACTAGAATCGCTTCCAGTTGCAGGCCGTGATGCTGCAAGGCAGCAAGCACCGGCTGCGCGTCGCCGGGGTCTACCACCAGGGCCCGATGGCCGTCGTGCAACAGCCACAAATAGTTGTCCTGGAAAGCAGGCAGCGGGATTAACTTCATGAGTGACCCGATTATAGGAATGCAGCAATGGTTTGAAACCCCGCCGGGGCAGTACCTGCTGGCGTGGGAGCGGGCGGAGTTCGAACGCGCGGTCGGCGACATCTTCGGTTACCACGCGCTGCAACTGGGCTTGCCCGGGATCGACGCGCTGCATGCCAACCGCATGCCGCACAAGTGGCTGGCCGTGCAGGAGCCGCCCGCGGCCGGCGCGGCGAGCGCGGTGCGGCAGGCGCTGGTCAGCGAGTTCTCGGCCCTGCCGTTCGAGGAAAACAGTCTGGACCTGGTGGTGCTGCCGCACTCGCTGGAACTCAATCACGACCCGCATGCCACGCTGCGCGAAGTCGAGCGGGTGCTGGTGCCCGAAGGGCGGGTGGTGATCTGCTGCCTCAACCCGGCCAGCCTGTGGGGCCTGAAGCAGCGCCGCGCCCATCTGTACCGCAGCTTCGGCGCCGGCGAGCTGTATTTGCCCGATGCCGGCGAATTCATCGGCTACTGGCGGCTGCGCGACTGGCTGCGGCTGCTCAGTTTCGAGGTCGAGTCGAGCAGCTTCGGTTGCTACCGGCCGGCCATGAAGACCCAGAAATGGCTCGACCGCTACGGCTGGATCGACCGTGTCGGCGAGCGCTGGTGGCCGATCTTCGGCGCCGCCTATTTCATCGTGGCCGTCAAGCGCGTGCGAGGCATCAAGTTGATCGGCAAGGCCTGGCGGCCGGGAGCCGGCATCGCCACCGCGCCCGTGCCGCTGGCCAACCGCACCCATCGCGCCAAGGCGCAGAAAAGAACGAGCTTGTGAACCCGATCGAGATCTATACAGACGGCGCCTGCAAGGGCAATCCCGGCCCTGGCGGCTGGGGCGTGCTGCTCAAGGCGGCTGGCACCGAGAAGGAACTGTTCGGGGGCGAGTTGGGCACCACGAACAACCGGATGGAGCTGCTGGCCGTGATCCGGGCCTTGGAGGCGCTCAAGCGTCCTTGCCAGGTGACGCTCTATCTGGACAGCCAGTACGTGCTCAAGGGCATCACCGAATGGCTGCCCGGATGGAAAGCCAAGGGCTGGCGCACGGCGGCCAAGCAGCCGGTCAAGAACGTGGACCTCTGGCAGGCGCTGGACGCGCTGGTCAACCAGGGCGGCCACAAGATCGACTGGCGCTGGGTCCGCGGCCACAACGGCGATCCGGGCAACGAGCGCGCCGACGGGCTGGCCAACCTGGGTGTCGCAGCGGCACTGGGCCGACCGGGTTGATCGCCTGCGTGTAAAGCCCCGGTAAATCGGTCCATGCCGGCCCCCGCCATCAAAGGAATTGCGAATGGCGGCGCGCAGCCGCCTGCTACATTGGCCGGCTGGTTGCAATTGCTGACCAAAAGATCGAATTACATTCGTTGGACCCTCCTTTCATGGCTTCGAAAGCAATCTATACCGCGGTCGCTGTCGTCGGTATTGCCGCCGCTTCGGGCGCGGCCTGGTGGTACCAGAAGCAGCCGTCCCGCCCGGCTCCGGACGCGGCATTGGGAGCCGGCCCGGGTGGGGCCGCGCCGGCGGGCGCAGCGAGCGGTCCCGCGCGCGCGCCCTCGGTGGAAGTGGCGCGGGTCGAGGTCATGCGGCTGGCCGACGAGGCGCAGGCCGTCGGCAGCCTGCGGTCGCGCCAGAGCGTGGTGTTGCGGCCCGAGGTCAGCGGCCGCGTCACGCGGCTGAATTTCCGCGACGGCGAAAAGGTGCGGCGCGGCCAGCTGCTGGTGCAACTGGACGACCAGCTACCGATGGCGCAGGTGCAGCAGGCCGAGGCCGAACGGTCGATCGCCCGCGCCAACCACAAGCGCAACCAGGAACTGGCGGGGCAAGGCTTCATCAGCCAGCGCTCGGTCGACGAGAGTTCGGCCAACCTGCAGGTGGCGGACGCCAAGCTGGCGCTGGCGCAGGCCACAGCAGCGCGGCTGAAGATCGTGGCGCCGTTCGACGGCATCACCGGCATCCGCAGCATCAACGTCGGCGACTACCTCAAAGACGGCGCCGACATCGTGAACATCGAGGACCTGGAAGCGATCTTCGTGGACTTCCGCCTGCCGGAGCGTCTCCAGACCAAAATCCGGCGCGGCCAGCAGGCGGTGGTGGAGACCGACGCGCTGCCGGGCCGCAGGTTCGGCGCGACGGTGCTGGCGATCGACCCCCTGGTGGACGCCAACGGCCGTTCGATCGGGATACGCGGCTGCATCGACAACCGGCAGCTGCAATTGCGCCCCGGCATGTTCGCCCGCATCACCGCCGTGTTCGGCGAGCGCGACAACGCCCGCATGATTCCCGAGGAAGCCATCGTGCCGCAAGGCGGGCGCCAGTTCGTCATCCGCCTCACCGACGGCGGCGAGGCCGGCACCAAGCTGGCCCAGCGGGTCGAGGTCAAGGTCGGCCTGCGGCGACCCGGCCGGGTCGAGATCACCGACGGCCTGCAGCCCGGCGACCTGATCGTCACGGCCGGCCAGCAGCGGGTCCAGAAAGACGGCATGGCGGTGCGCATAATGGAGCTCGGCCAGCCCGCCGGCCGCCCGGTGCGCAGCGGCGATGGCGCGATGCCGCCCCCCAATCCGGCAGCCGTGTCCGGAGCGGCCCCGGCGGCGGGGCCGGCGCGGGGAATTTCGGCCGCCACGCCCGCCCCAGCCCTGGGCGGTGCCAACCCCTGCGCCGTGTCCCTGGCCGACAACCGCGCGGCCCAGTCCCGCAAGCCCTGACGGGCGAGGAGACAGTTCATGCAACTGCCTGAAATCGCGATTCGCAGGCCGGTGTTCGCCACCGTGCTGTCGCTGCTGGTGGTGCTGATCGGCGCCGTCAGCTTCAATCGGCTGTCGGTGCGCGAGTACCCCAAGATCGACGAACCCGTGGTCACGGTGAGCGTCAAGTACGCCGGCGCCTCGGCCGAGGTGATCGAAAGCCAGGTGACCAAGGTGCTGGAGGATTCCATCGCCGGCATCGACGCGGTCGATGTCATCACCTCCATCAGCCGCGCCGAGCAGGCCCAGATCTCGGTGCGCTTCCGGCTGGAAAAGGACGCCGACGCGGCCGCCGCCGAAGTGCGGGACCGGACGTCGAGGGTGCGGAACCGGCTGCCGCAGGCGATCGACGAGCCGGTGATCGCCAAGGTGGAAGCCGATGCCTTTCCGGTGATCTTTCTGGCCTTCACCAGCGAAACCAAGACCGCGCTGCAGATCAACGACCTGGTCAACCGCATCGTCAAGTCGCGCCTGCAGACCGTCACCGGCGTGGCCGACGTGCGGGTGTTCGGCGAGCGCAAGTACGCCATGCGGGTGTGGCTGGACCCGGACCGGCTAGCCGGCTACCGCCTGACCACCCAGGACGTGGAGGACGCAATCCGCCGCAGCAACCTGGAGCTGCCAGCTGGCCGGATCGAATCGCAACAGCGCGAATTCAGCGTCACCTCGCAAACCGACCTGGTGCGGCCCGCGCAGTTCGCCGAGATCGTGATCAAGAACGTCAACGGCTTCCCGGTCAAGGTGCGCGACGTGGCGCGGGTGGAAGAGGGCGCCGCCGACGAACGCAGCTCGGTGCGGTTGAACGGCAAGCCGGCGATTTCCGCCGGCGTGATCCGGCAGGCCACGGCCAATCCGCTGATGCTGTCGCAGGGCGTGCGGGAGATGATCCCCAAGCTCAAGGCCGACCTGCCGTCCGACATCGGCATCGACATCGCCAACGACAACTCCGAGTTCATCGACCGCTCGGTGCGCAACGTCTACCGCACCATTGTCGAGGCGATCGTGCTGGTGGCTCTGGTGATCTTCGTGTTCCTGCGCACGATGCGCGCCTCGGTCATTCCCATCGTCACCATCCCGGTCAGCCTGGTCGGCACTTTCGCGCTGATGGCGCTGTTCGGGTTCACCATCAACACGCTCACGCTGCTGGCGCTGGTGCTGGCGATCGGACTGGTGGTGGACGACGCGATCGTGATGTTGGAGAACATCTACCGCCACATCGAGGAAGGTATGGATCCGTTCTCGGCCAGCATCAGGGGCGCACGGGAGATCGGCTTCGCGATCATCACGATGACGCTGACGCTGGTGGCGGTGTACGCGCCGCTGGCGTTCACGCCAGGGCGCACCGGCCGGCTGTTCGTCGAGTTCGCGCTGGCGCTGGCCGGCGCGGTGCTGGTGTCGGGCTTCGTCGCGCTGACGTTGACGCCGATGATGTGTTCGAAGCTTCTCAAGCACAACCCAAAGCCTGGCTGGTTCGACCAATCCATGGAGCGCCTGCTTACCGGCTTGTCGGATCGCTATTCGCGCGCGCTGCGCTGGGTGCTGCTGGCGCGGGTGCGGCCTGCTCGGGGCTCCGGCGGGCGAATCCGGGGCGCCTTGCTGCAGGCCCGCTGGATCGTGATCGGCGTGATGGTGCTGGCCGCGGTGGCGATCGCCACCGTCTGGCCGACGATGCGCCAGGAGCTGTCGCCGCTGGAAGACCGTGGCACCATCCTGGCGACTGTCAACGCCCCCGACGGTTCCACGCTGGAATACACCGATCGCTATGCCCAGGCGCTGGAAAAACTGGGCCAGCAGTACCCAGAGTTCAACCGCATCTTCGCCAACGTGGGCAACCCGACGGTGTCGCAGGCCAGCGTGGTCTACCGGACGGTGGACTGGGAAGAGCGCAAGCGGACGACGCTGGAGCTGGCGCGCGAGATGGGCCCGAAGTTCAATTCCTTTCCCGGCGTGACGGCGTTCCCGATCACACCGCCGTCGCTGGGCCAGGGCTTCCGCGAGCGGCCGCTGAACTTCGTGATCCAGACCTCGGACAGCTACGAGAACCTGAACGGCGTGGTGCGCGACCTGCTCACCGAAATCGGCAAGAACCCCGGCATCGTTTCGCCCGACGTCGACCTGCGGCTGAACAAGCCCGAACTGCGGATCGAAGTGGACCGCGCGAAGGCAGCCGACATGGGCGTGGGCGTGGACGTGGTGGCCAAGGCGCTGGAAACCATGCTGGGCGGCCGGCAGGTCACGCGCTACAAGCGTGACGCCGAGCAATACGACGTAATCGTGCAGACCCAGGCCTCGGGCCGCACCACGCCGGAAGCGATCGACGCCATCAATGTCCGCGGCCGCGGCGACACCATGATTCCGCTCTCCGCGCTGATCAAGGTGCAGGAGAGCGTGAGCCCGCGCGAGCTGAACCATTTCGGCCAGCGCCGTTCGGTGTCGATCACCGCCAACCTGGCGCCGGACTATTCGCTGGGCCAGGCGCTGACCTTCATGAACGAGACCGCGGCCCGGGTGCTCAAGCCGGGCTACACGACGGACCTGAACGGCACCTCGCGCGAGTTCCGCAACTCGCAGGGCGCGCTGGCCATCGTGTTCCTGCTGGCGCTGGTGTTCATCTTCCTGGTGCTGGCGGCGCAGTTCGAGAGCTTCGTCGACCCGCTGGTGATCATGCTGTCGGTGCCGCTGTCGATGATCGGCGCGCTGCTGGCGCTGAAGTGGTCGGGCGGGTCGCTGAACGTCTATTCGCAGATCGGCCTGATCACGCTGGTGGGGCTGATCACCAAGCACGGGATCCTGATCGTCGAATTCACCAACCAGCTGCGCCAGCAGGGGATGGACGTGGTCGACGCGGTGGTAAAGGCTTCATCGCAGCGGCTGCGCCCGATCCTGATGACCACGGGCGCCATGGTGCTGGGGGCGCTGCCGCTGGCGCTGTCGCACGGGGCCGGCGCCGAGAGCCGCCAGCAGATCGGCTGGGTCATCGTCGGCGGCATGTCGCTGGGCACGGTGCTCACGGTGTTCGT
>JACMQP010000486.1 GCA_014376915.1 Ramlibacter sp. | reverse complement strand
GAGGCCGAGCTGATGGCCGACTGCAAGATCACCCGCGTCTACACCGGCATCACCGGCGCCCACATCCGCGGCATCAACTCCAGCGGCATGGTGGCGGTGAAGGACAAGGAAGTGACGCCCGCCGACGTCGCTCGCGTGGTGGAAACGGCGCGCGCCATCAACATCTCCACCGACCAGCGCCTGCTGCTGGTGGAACCGCAGGAATTCGTGATCGACGGCCAGGACGTCAAGGAGCCGATCGGCATGAGCGGCATCCGGCTGGAAGCCAAGGTGCACATCGTCACCGGCGCCCAGAGCGCGGCCGAGAACATCATCAAGTGCGTGCGCCGCTGCGGGCTGGAAGTCGAGCAACTGATGCTCAACCCGCTGGCCTCGTCGCTCGCCGTGCTGACTGACGACGAGAAGGAGCTGGGCGTGGCGCTGGTCGACATCGGCGCCGGCACCACCGACGTCGCGATCTTCACCAACGGCGCGATCCGCCACACCGCCGTGATCCCGATCGCCGGCGACCTGGTCACCAGCGACATCGCGATGGCGCTGCGCACGCCGACCCGGGACGCCGAGGACATCAAGGTCGAGAGCGGTTTCGCCAAGCAGTTGCTGGCCGACCCGGACCAGCAGGTCGAGGTGCCCGGGCTGGGCGACCGCGGTCCGCGCATGCTGTCCAGGCAGGCGCTGGCCGGCGTGATCGAGCCGCGGATCGAGGAGATCTTCTCGCTGGTGCAGCAGGTGGTGCGCGAATCGGGCTACGAGGAAGTGCTGTCCTCGGGCATCGTCCTCACCGGCGGCAGCTGCGTGATGCCGGGCATGGTCGAACTGGGCGAGGACATCTTCCTCAAACCCGTCCGCCGCGGCAACCCCAAGTACTACGGCGCGCTGTCGGACATGGTGGCCCAGCCCCGTGCCGCGACCGTGATGGGCCTGCTGGAGGAAGCGCGGCTGGCGCGCCTGCGCGGCTTCAAGGTGGCGCAGAAAAACGGCTCGATGAAAACGGCTTTCGGCCGTTTCCGCGACTTCATCGTGGGGAACTTCTAGGATGCGGCCCCCACGCTTGTCACTTCGTGTATTGCGCTGCCCCCCGCGGGGGCTTTCGCGGCTCGGGGCGACCCGGCGCCGCTCAATTCGAGCGCAAGGAAGAAAGGAGCGATGGCGGTGCACCGACCCACCGGCTTGAACGTTCATGGTCAACACACAAAACAATCTTTACCGGCAACTGCAAGACAAAGCTTTAGGAGTTTCAAAATGAGCATCGAAATGATTGAAGTCGAAGAGTTCCATCTCGGCACCCAGATCAAGGTGATCGGTGTCGGCGGTGGCGGCGGCAACGCGGTCGAACACATGATCGACCGCGCCGTCCAAGGCGTGGAATTCATCTGCGCCAACACCGACGCGCAGGCGCTGTCGCGCAGCCCGGCGCACAAGACGATCCAGCTGGGATCCAGCGGCCTCGGCGCCGGCAGCAAGCCCGAGAAGGGCCGCGAAGCGGCGGAACTGGCGGTGGACGACATCCGCACGGCGATCGCCGGTGCCCACATGCTGTTCATCACGGCCGGCATGGGCGGCGGCACCGGCACCGGCGCGGCGCCGGTGATCGCCCGCGTGGCCAAGGAGATGGGCATCCTCACCGTCGGCGTGGTCACCAAGCCGTTCGACTGGGAAGGCGGCCGCCGGATGACCAACGCCGACATCGGCCTGTCGGAGCTGGAAGCCAACGTCGATTCGCTGATCGTCGTGCTCAACGAGAAGCTGCTCGACGTGCTCGGCGACGACATCACGCAGGACGAAGCTTTCGCCCACGCCAACGACGTGCTCAAGAACGCCGTCGGCGGCATCGCGGAAATCATCAACGTGCCAGGCCATGTGAACGTCGACTTCGAGGACGTGCGCACCGTGATGGGCGAACCCGGCAAGGCGATGATGGGAACGGCCGTCGCGTCGGGCCCGGACCGCGCGCGCATCGCCGCGGAACAGGCCGTGGCCTGCCCGTTGCTGGAAGGGATCGACCTGTCCGGCGCCAAGGGCGTGCTGGTGCTGATCACCGCAGCCAAGGGCTCGCTGAAGCTGTCGGAGTCGAAGCTGGCGATGAACACAATCCGCGCCTACGCCTCGGCCGACGCCCACGTGATCTACGGCACGGCTTACGACGACAACCTCGGCGACGAAGTGCGGGTGACGGTGGTCGCCACCGGCCTGTCGCGCCAGGGGCAGCGCCGCACGGCGCCGCCGCTGCAGGTGCTTCGCACCGGCACCGATAACGTGCCGTTCAATGTGCCGACGGTCAACAACGTGGTCGGCGCACCCGGCGTCATCATCACCAGCAACGGTCCGAACGGCCATTCGCAGCCGGATTACGGCGGCATGGCAGTGCCCAGCGTGTGGCGCACCAACCGGACCCAGGCCGCAGCCAAGGTCGACGCGCTGAGCTCCGGTGGCATGGACGATTTCGAAATCCCGGCCTTCCTGCGCAAGCAGGCCGACTGATCGATCAGGCAAGAAGTTCTCCCAAGGGTAGTTCTTCGGGGTGGGTGCTGTCCGGGCCCACCCCTTTTTATTGGGCTTTCGCTATCGGGGCCATCGCCAGCGCCAACCGGCCTGGGCCGGGCCCGAAAGTTAAAATCGCATGATGCTGCAGCAGAGAACCCTCAAGTCCCTGACCAAGGCGGTCGGCGTGGGGCTGCACAGCGGCCAGCGGGTGGAATTGACGCTGCGCCCGGCGCAGCCGGACACTGGCATCGTGTTCCGGCGCATCGACCTGCCGCAGCCGGTCGACATTCCGATCTCGGCCCAGGCGGTGACAGACACCCGGATGGCCTCCACCATTTCCAGCGGCGGCGCCAAGGTGCTGACCGTCGAACACCTGATGTCCGCCTGCGCCGGCCTCGGCATCGACAACATGTACGTGGACATCACCGCCGAAGAGGTTCCGATCCTGGACGGTTCGTCCGCTTCTTTCGTGTTCCTGCTGCAAAGCGCGGGCATCGAATTGCAGAATGCGCCGCGCCGCTTCATCCGCGTCATCGACACCGTCGAAGTGCGTGAAGGCGAGGGCGAGAACCTCAAGTGGGCGCGGCTCTCGCCGTACCACGGCTTCAAGCTGAGTTTCGAGATCGACTTCGCTCACCGCGTGGTCGATTCGACCGGCCAGCGGGTCGAATTCGACCTGGGCACCGGCTCGTACATGCGGGACATCGCGCGGGCCCGCACCTTCGGTTTCACCAAAGACCTGGAGATGATGCGCGCCAGCGGCCTGGCGCTGGGCGGCGGGCTGGACAATGCGGTGGTGATGGACGACTACAAGGTGCTGAACACCGAGGGCCTGCGCTACGACGACGAGTTCGTCAAGCACAAGATTCTCGACGCGATGGGCGACCTGTACCTCGTCGGCAAGCCACTGCTGGCCGAATACGGCGCCTTCCGTTCCGGCCACGCGCTGAACAACAAACTGCTGCGGGCGCTGCTGGCGCGCCCCGACGCTTACGAGATCGTCAGCTTCGACGACGCGAAGCTGGCTCCGGCCGGTTTCTCGGTGCCGGCGCGGGCCTGGTAGCGGCGGCGTTCAGCCGCGGTAGTTCTCGACCGTCTGCGGGTCGCGCACCTCGGCCTGTTCCGGGTCTTCGCCGAATTCGCGCCGCGCGCGCCGCTGGCGCAGCAGGTCCCAGCACTGGTCGAGTTGCTGCTCGACGTCGCGGATCCGCACCGGGTCCACGGCTTTCGTGCCTTCGCCGCGCAGCCGCTGCTCCTCGTGCACGAGTTCGGTGATGTGGTCCAGGATGGTCTTGTCGCTCATGGTCTTTACTCCGGTGGCCGGCGGCGGATGCCGATGCGCGCCAGCTTACGCCTGGCGCCATGCCCGCGCAATCACAGCAGGCGGCTGCCTTGCGCTGCCTTCAGTAGCTGCGGCCGGCCTTGTACATGCCGCTGGTACGGCGCGTGAGCTGGGTCGCCTGTGCGATGCGGTCCATCGAACTGCCCACGTGGGCGTGGGTGATCGCGAGGCCAAGCGCGTCGGCGGCGTCCCGGCCGGGCAAGGACGGCAGCTTGAGCAGGCGCTTGACCATCTCCTGTACCTGCGCCTTGTCGGCCCTGCCCGAGCCAGCGACTGCCTGCTTCATCTGCAGCGCCGTGTATTCGGCGACGGCGAGCTGGCACGAGACCAGCGCCGTGACGCAGGCGCCACGCGCCTGCCCCAGCAGCAGCGTGGCCTGCGGGTTGACGTTGACGAACACGATCTCGACGCAGGCGACGTCGGGCAAATAGCGCTCCTTGACCTCGTTGATGCCGTCGAACAGAACCTTGAGCCGCGCTGGCAGGTTGCCGCCGTCCACCTTCATCGTGCTGATCGTGCCGCTGGCGACGTAGCTGAG
>JACMQP010000485.1 GCA_014376915.1 Ramlibacter sp. | reverse complement strand
CCGCCGTCAGCGACGTGGCCAGGAAGTCGGTGACGTCGCCGACGATCGGCCGCGCCTCTTTCTGGTACAGCGCCGAGATGGTCTGCAGCGCGAGCTGGGCGGCGACCTCGCCTTCCGGGTGGCCGCCCATGCCGTCGGCCAGCACGAACAGGCCCGATTCGCGCGTGTAGCAATAGCCCATGCGGTCTTCGTTCTTTTCGCGCCCGCCTTTGCGGCTGATCTGAAAGACGGAAAATTTCATTGGAGTTCCCGCTTCATTTCGCCTTCACGCCGCCAAAGCCTGTGGCCTTGCGCACGTTCTTCTTGGTGTCCGACACCATGTTGTCGAATTGCAAGCGCATCTTCTCGCCGACCGACAGTTTGGTGTAGCGGCGCTCGCCTTCGCGGCTGAGCTCTTTTTGCAGCGCGAACACCGATTGCGGCCGCGACAGGGGATCCAGCGACATGCACCACTCGACCACCTCGATCAGGTTGTCGGAATACACGCCGCGCAGGCGCGACAGCGACAGCGCCAGCCGGTCCTTTTCGAGGCGCTGCGGCGCGTCGTTGGGCGGATAGCCCTGCATGGTGGCGTAGATGCAGGCGCCGATGGCGTAGATGTCGGTCCAGGGGCCCATCGACGAATCGCGCCGGTACATCTCGGGCGCGGCGAAGCCGGGCGTGTACATCGGGCGGATGAAGTTGCCTTCTTTGGAGAGCACTTCGCGCGCGGCGCCGAAATCGATCATCACGGCCTTGTTGTCGTCCGTGATGAAGATGTTGGCGGGCTTGATGTCCAGGTGCAGCATCTTGTGCTGATGCACGATGCGCAGGCCGCGCAGGATCTCGTCGAACAGCGAGCGGATGGTGGACTCGCGGAACACCTTCTGCTTTTTCAGCTCCCGCGCGGTAATGATGAAGTCCTGCAGGGTTGCGCCCTCCAGGTAGTTCATCACCATGTAGACGGTTTCATTCTCGCGAAAGAAGTTCAACACGCTCACCACGGAGGCGTGCGAGATCTGGGCCAGCGAACGCCCTTCCTCAAAGAAGCTCTTCAGGCCAAGGCGATAGAGGGAAAGCTTTTCGGCCTGCACCTGCGGCAGCAGCTCGCCGGGGGACCGGCTGGCCAGCGACGACGGCAGATATTCCTTAACGGCGACCTGCTGGCCTTCGTTGTCGACCGCCAGGTAGACCACGCCAAACCCGCCTGCCGAGAGCTTGCGCACGACGCGATAGCCGCCAATGACGGTATCGGGGGGAAGCGGCGCTGGTTTGACCTTTGACATAATTTAAGAATTCGGAGTCCGGCAGGCTGACCCGGTTATTCTCTGGGCATTCCCGACACTTACAGAACAGAGACAGTCTCGATGCCAGTTTACAGCATGACCGGTTATGCCAGCGCCCAGCACAGTGCCGGGCCCGCGGCTGCCGGCGGCGAAACCAAGAGCGCTTCCACCGCCCGCCTGGGGCTGGAAATCCGGTCCGTCAACAGCCGCTTCCTCGACCTGAGTTTTCGCCTGTCCGAGGACCTGCGCCAGCACGAGCCGGCACTGCGCGAGCTGCTTACAGCCAAACTCAAACGCGGTAAGGTGGAAGTCCGCGTCGCAGTCGAAACCGGCAGCGCCGAAGCGCTGCGCGAGCCGAACACCCGCGTGCTGCAGCGCCTGAGCGCGCTGCAGGACACCATCCGCTCGTGGCTGCCCGACGCGCCGGCACTGAGCGTCGCCGACATCCTGCGGCTCGGCTCCAGCGACCCGGCTGGCGACGTCGACTGGACCGAAAGCATCAATGCACTGGCCGGCAAGACCCTCAAGGACTTGCTGGCGGCGCGCGAGCGCGAAGGCGGCCGGCTGGCAACGATGCTGCTTGGCCACCTGAAGCAGCTGCGCGAACTGGCGCAGCAGGCGCTGCCGCTGGTGCCGCAACTGGTGGAGCAGCAGCGCACACGCTTCCTGGAACGCTGGAAGGAGGCGATGTCACTTGCTGAAGGCGCCAGCACGCCGGAAGCTGCCCAGGACCGGGCACTGACCGAAGCCACCTCGTTCGCGATCCGCATCGACGTGGCCGAGGAACTGACGCGCCTAGGCTCGCACATCGACGAGATCGAGCGCCTGATCAAGAAGGGCGGCGAGGTCGGCAAGCGGCTCGACTTCCTGATCCAGGAACTGCACCGCGAGGCCAACACCATGGGCTCCAAATCGGCCGCGCTGGAGTTGACCCGGATCTCGGTGGACATGAAAGTGCTGATCGAGCAAATGCGCGAGCAGGTCCAGAACATCGAATAAGACGATGAACCGCCACGTTCACTCCGTTGTCTGACCCCTGCCCCATGGATTACCCAGGTAACCTGTTCGTTGTCGCGGCCCCCAGCGGGGCCGGCAAATCCAGTCTGGTCAAGGCCCTGCTGGAACTGGACCCGCGAGTCCAGCCCTCGGTCTCGCACACGACCCGGCCGCCGCGCGGCCAGGAAAAGCACGGCCGCGAATACTTTTTCGTCCCGGCCGACGAATTCGACCAGATGGTGCTGGGCGGCGCTTTCGTCGAGTGGGCCCACGTGCACGGCCAGCGCTACGGCACCTCGCGCAAGGCCATCGAAGAGCGGATCGCCCAGGGCGCCGACGTCATTCTCGAAATCGACTTCCAGGGCGCGCTGCAGATCAAGCGGATCTTCGCCAATGCCGTCCTGATCTTCATCCTGCCCCCGAGTTGGGAAGAACTGCGCTCGCGGCTGGAGCGGCGCGGCGAGGATTCGCCCGAAGTGATCGAAGTGCGGCTGAAGAACGCCGCAGTGGAACTCACGCAGGCAAGGGAATTCGACTTCGTTATAATCAATGAGGTGTTTGACCGGGCTCTGTTCGACCTCAAGGCCATCGTTCAGGCACAGCGTCTCAAGTTTTCGGCCCAGCGCCGCGCCCGTGCCGACACCTTCAAGGCCCTCAACATCAGCTGACAGCTCCCCGACCGGGGCCGTCGACCCAGTTCACCGGAGAAACTCATGGCCCGCATCACCGTCGAAGACTGCCTGGAAAAGATCCCCAACCGCTTCCAGCTCGTCCTGGCCGCCACCTACCGCGCCCGGATGCTCAGCCAGGGCCACGCGCCCAAGATCGAGAGCAAGAACAAGCCCGGCGTCACGGCGCTGCGCGAGATTGCCGAAGGCAAGATCGGCCTGGAAATGCTCAAGAAGGTTCCCGGCTGAGCGACCCCATCCAGTCACCATGAAAAGCACCGCGCCGCGGTGCTTTTTTGTTGGCGCGCTGCTGCAATGAAAGGCTCGCGCTATATTTAAGGCATGAGTGCGGTCGTCCAGTCTCTCCCCGGCAAGAAAGGCAGGCCTGCGGCCCAGCCCAGTCCGGCTGCGGCCAATGCGGCGGCGGCCAGCTTCGCCGCGCTGACGGCCCGCCTGGACTACCTCGACCCGGCGGACATCGAGCAGGTCCGCAAGGCCTACCGTTTCGCCGACGAGGCCCACCTGGGGCAGATGCGCTCCAGCGGCGAGCCTTACATCACCCATCCCATCGCGGTCGCGGCCCAGTGCGCCGAGTGGAAGCTCGACGCGCAGGCCCTGATGGCCGCTCTGCTGCACGACGCGATCGAGGACTGCGGCGTCACCAAGCCGGAGCTGATCGAGCGCTTCGGCGCCCCGGTGGCGGACCTGGTCGACGGCCTCACCAAGCTCGACAAGCTGCAGTTCAACACGCGCGAAGAGAACCAGGCCGAGTCGTTCCGCAAGATGCTGCTGGCGATGGCGCGCGACGTCCGCGTCATCCTGATCAAGCTGGCCGACCGGACCCACAACATGCGGACGCTGGACGACGTACCGCGCGAGAAATGGACCCGCATCGCGTCGGAAACGCTGGACATCTACGCGCCGATCGCGCACCGCCTGGGGTTGAACCAGACCTACCGCGAGCTGCAGGAGCTGGCCTTCAAACACCTG
>JACMQP010000074.1 GCA_014376915.1 Ramlibacter sp. | reverse complement strand
GGGTCGCGTGATCGGCCTCATCGCCATTGCCGACGCGATCAGGCCGACCGCGAAGGCAGCGGTGGCAAAGCTGCGTGAACGCAAGATCGAGGTCGTGATGCTGACCGGGGACAACGCGGCCACGGCCAAGCGCATCGCCGCCGATCTCGGCATCGACAGCGTGTTGGCCGATGTGCTGCCCGCCCAGAAGGCCCAGAAAATCAAGGAATTGCAGGCCACAGGAAAGAAGGTCGGCATGGTGGGCGACGGGGTCAACGATGCGCCAGCGCTCACCCAGGCCAATGTGGGCTTTGCCATCGGCGCCGGAACCGACGTTGCGATGGAAAGCGCCGATGTCGTCTTGATGAAATGCGACCCGTACGACATCGTCGGTGCGATTGAGCTATCGCGCGCAACCTTGCGAAAGATGCACCAGAACCTGTGGTGGGCGGTCGGCTACAACGCCGTTGCATTCCCGCTCGCCGCGGGCGTCTTTTATCCATTCGTACTGAGTCCGGAGATCGCAGCACTGTCGATGTCTGGCAGCACCCTGGTCGTCGCGATCAACGCGCTGATGCTCAAGCGCACCAAGCTCGCAGGCATCCGTCAGGCTGGCAGTGCCGCGCCAGCCGCGCCTCCCGACGGGAAAGCCAAGCCACAGCCGGCAGCAGCCTGATCGAGCCGGGCTCTACGCGCTTGCCGCATTCAGCGTCCCTTCCTACAGACACGAGGTACCCCCCGTCCGTACAGTGGCTGCGCCATTGTGAGAACTACCGCCCTTCATCTCCCACCAAGGACAATTCCATGAAAAACCAGACCTCCATCGCGATCGCCACGGCCTCGCTGTTGGCTGCAGGCGCCGCGTCGGCGCAAAACGGAAACATGATGAACGGCGGAACGTGGGGCGGGAGCTGGATGGGCGGTGGGTCCGGAGGGATCTGGACGGTGCTCCTGCTGGTTGTCGTGGTTGCCGCCGTTGTGGCGTGGATCGTCAGCCAAAAAAGGAAATAGCCAGTGTTACCGACCCATCGCCTTTTCAACGTTTCCCAACCTAACCAGGTGTTTGTCATGACCCAATTTCGCTTCATCCCCCTTGCCCTCGCGCTTGCCGCCGCGAGCACTTTGATCGCCTGCAACACGGCGCCGACGATGCCGATGGGCACCGCGGCTGCCGGCACCATGGGCACATCCGAGCAGATGGCCAAGATGGATGCGCAGATGCAGGCCATGCGCGCCATGCATGAAAAAATGATGGCGGCCAAGACGCCGGACGAGCGCAACAAGATGATGGCTGAACACATGAAGACCATGCAGGACAGCATGCAGATGATGAAGGGCATGGGCGGTGCCGGCATGGGTGACATGAAAGGCATGCCCGGCATGACAGCCGAAATGACTGCGCACCATCAGATGATGGAAAAGCGCATGCAGATGATGGAAACCATGATGCCCATGATGATGGACCGGATGCCGGCTTCCAAATAGGGGCTGCCGCCGCGAACGGAGGCGCCGGACCTAACCGCTGCTTGTGACCACCGGCTTCACTCGTACTTCTGGTAGACGCTGGCGCTGCCGTTCCTGGCCACCAGCAGCACGCTGTAAGGGTTCTTCGTGCCGCCGTAGGCTGGCCCATCCATGCCTGGCGCGCCGATCGGCATTCCCGGTGCCGCCAGGCCGACTGCCAGCGGTTTCTCGCGCAACAAACGCCTGATGTCGCGCGCCGGCACATGGCCTTCGATCGCGTAGCCGCCGACCAGCGCCGTGTGACAGGAAGCAAGGGTTTGCGGAATGCCAAGACGGGCGCGGGCCGCGTCCGTTCCGCCGACATTGGCGACAACCTTGAAGCCGTTGGCCTCCAGGTGCGCAATCCAGTCCTTGCAGCAGCCGCAGGTCGGTTCCTTCCAGACCTGGACTTCAGTCGACGCGGCCCCGGCCAGGCCGGCCAGGGGCAGCAGTCCGAGTGCCAGCAGCAGCTGGCGCCGGGAATGGGACGGGTTGGTGTTCATGATGAGACTCCTTGATTGAGAGAACTTGAGTTGGTCGAGGCGGTCGCGACCGCGGGAGGCGCGCCGAGGCGCGACTCCCGCCGCAACTGCCATTGCTTGACCAGAGCGTAGAGGGCCGGAATCACGCCAAGCGTGAGCACGGTGGAAGAGATCATTCCGCCGATCATCGGAGCGGCGATGCGGCTCATGACCTCCGAGCCGGTGCCGGTACCCCACATGATCGGCAGCAGGCCGGCCATGATGGCGACGACCGTCATCATCTTCGGACGCACCCGCTCGACGGCCCCCTCCATCACGGCCCCGTACAGGTCGGCCGGGCCGGGCAGTCGGCCTTCGCTGCGGCAACGGCTGCGGGCTTGCTCCCAGGCATGGTCCAGGTAGATCAGCATCACCACGCCGGTCTCGGCCGCCACCCCGGCCAGGGCGATGAACCCCACCGCCACCGCAACCGACATGTTGTATCCCAGCGCCCACATCAGCCACACGCCACCAACCAGTGCGAATGGCACGGACAGCATGACGATGAAGGTTTCTGTCAGCCGCCGGAAGTTGAGGTACAGCAGCAGGAAGATCGTCAGCAGCGTCACCGGAACGACCAGTTTCATCCGCTCGACTGCACGCTCCATCGCCTCGAACTGGCCGCTCCAGGTGATGTAGTACCCGGGCGGAAACCTGACCTGCTGCGCGACAGCCTTGCGCGCCTCGTTCACGTAGGAGCCGATGTCGCGGTCGCGGATGTCGACAAAGATGTAGGCCGACAGCAGCGCGTTCTCCGTGCGGATGCCGGGCGTGCCGCGCCCGACACTCACCTTGGCGACCTGGCCCAGCGGCACCATGGCGCCACTCATGGTGGACACCAGCACCTCGCGTTCGATCTGCTCGGGGTTGGCGCGCAGCTCGCGCGGGTAGCGCACCGTGACACCGAAGCGCTCGCGCCCTTCCACGGTGGTGGTCACCATTTCACCGCCGAGCGCGGTGCCGATCACCTCCAGCAGTTCGCCCACCGACAGTCCATAGCGCGCCAGTTGCTCGCGATCGGGCTCGATGTTGAGGTAGCTGGCGCCGGTCAGCCGCTCGGCGAAGGCAGAGGTCGTGCCGGGCACGGTCTTGACGACGGCCTCGATCTCCTTGGCCAGCTTTTCCATCTCGTCCAGGTCCTTGCCGAACACCTTGATGCCGATCGGCGTGCGGATGCCGGTCGACAGCATGTCGATGCGGGCCTTGATCGGCATGGTCCAGGCGTTGGAGACACCCGGGAACTGCAGCGCCTTGTCCATCTCGGCAATCAGCTTGTCGGTCGTCAGTCCCGCCCGCCATTCGCTCTGCGGTTTCAGGTTGATGATGGTCTCGAACATCTCGACCGGCGCCGGGTCGGTGGCGGTATTGGCGCGGCCGGCCTTGCCGTAGACCGAGCTCACTTCCGGAAAGCTCTTGATGATCTTGTCCTGTGTCTGCAGCACTTCCGCCGCCTTGGTGATCGACATGCCGGGCAGCGAGGCCGGCATGTACAGCAGCGTGCCCTCGTTCAAGGTCGGCATGAACTCGCCGCCCAGCCGCGAGGCCGGGTACCAGGACACCGCCAACGCGATCAACGCCAGGGCGATGGTGAGCTTTTTCCAGCGCATCACCCACGCGATGATCGGGCGATAGACCCAGATCAGGAAGCGGTTCACGGGGTTCTTCGTCTCCGGCATGATCTTGCCGCGGATGAACAGCAGCATCAGCACCGGCACCAGCGTCACCGACAGCAGGGCCGCGCCGGCCATCGAAAAGGTCTTGGTGAATGCCAGCGGCGAGAACAGGCGTCCCTCCTGCGACTCCAGCGTGAACACCGGCAGGAACGACACGGTGATGATCAGCAGCGAGAAGAACAGCGCCGGCCCCACTTCCTGACATGCGGCGAGCATGGCGTCGGCCCGCTCGCGCACGGTGTGGTCCGGCTTCAGCCGCTCGATGTGCTTGTGCGCGTTCTCGATCATCACGATCGCCGCGTCCACCATCGCACCGATGGCGATGGCGATGCCGCCCAGGCTCATCAGGTTGGAGTTCATCCCCAGCAGGCGCATCGCGATGAAGGCGATCAACACGCCCACGGGCAACATCAGGATCGCGACCAGGGCGGAACGCACGTGCATCAGGAAGATGACGCAGACGGCCGCGACGATCAGGCTCTCCTCGATCAGTGTGCGCGTGAGGGTGTCGATGGCACGGTGGATCAGGTCCGAGCGGTCATAAACGGCCTGGATCGTCACGCCTTCCGGCAGGCCGGCCGAAATCTCGGTGACCTTGGCCTTGAGGTTGCGGATCACCTCCAGCGCGTTCTGGCCGAAGCGGGCCATGGCGATGCCGGACACCACCTCGCCCTCCCCGTTCAGCTCGGACAGGCCGCGCCGCTCGTCCGGCGCCATTTCGACACGGGCGATGTCCCGGATCAGGACCGGTGTGCCGCCCGCGCTCTTGACCACCAGCGCCTCGATGTCGCCCTTGCCGCGCAGGTAGCCCTTGCCGCGAACCATGAACTCGGTTTCGGCCATTTCCACGACGCGGCCGCCGACGTCGCGATTGGAATCGCGGATCACCTGCGTGACCTTTGACAGCGGGATGCCGAAGGCGCGCAGCTTGAGCGGATCGACAGTCACCTGGTAGGTCTGGACGAAGCCGCCGAGCGAAGCCACCTCGGCCACACCCGGCGCCTTGGTCAACTGGTAGCGGACGTACCAGTCCTGGATGGTGCGCAGTTCGGCCAGCGTCCTGTTCTTGCCGAGCAGGACGTATTGATAGACCCAGCCGACACCGGTGGCATCCGGCCCGAGCGATGGCGACACACCCTTGGGCAACCGGCTGGAGGCAAAGTTCAGATACTCCAGCACCCGGCTGCGGGCCCAGTAGATGTCGGTTCCATCCTCGAAAATCACATAGACAAAGGAAGCTCCGAAAAACGAGAAGCCGCGCACCACCTTGGATTTCGGCACGGCCAGCATCGCCGTCGTCAGCGGGTAGGT
>JACMQP010000484.1 GCA_014376915.1 Ramlibacter sp. | reverse complement strand
GCGCTGAGCGCGGTATCGTCGCCAGGGACGGTCGGACAGGCGCGCAGCGCCCGGGGAGGGGAGAAAAGCGTGCGCAGCGCGCCGTCGGCGGCACTCAGCAGGGCATCGATCGATCGTGTCATTTGCCAAGTCTAGCGCTGGCGCTACGGGCGGGACTTGGCCCAGTCGCTTGGCGGACTGCTTTACAAATCGAAATGTAACGGCGGAGTGTTGCGCCGGGTCCACTGAGCCGTTTGTGAATGTTGTCACGGTGCAACGAAAAAGGCCTGGGCAGCCTAAATACTTTGCGAAAGAAAGGGCGGTCTGGTGCAATGACGACAACTTCCCAAAAGGAGGTTGGCCCGGGGAACCGGCGGGAGCGCAAAAGTGCCTGCATCAAGTGACCCCTTCGCACCGGAGCCCTATGTTTAACCTTGGAGAAACTTGCAATGAAAAAGTCCCTGATTGCTATGGCTGTGCTGGCGTCCGCCGGCGTGGCTTCTGCCCAATCTTCCGTCACGCTGTTCGGCATCGTTGACGCGACCCTGGCCTTTGGTAAAGGTTCGATCTCGAACAAGACCCAGCTGACCAACTCCGGCTACAACAGCTCGCGCCTCGGTTTCCGTGGAACGGAAGACCTCGGCGGCGGCATGTCTGCCTCGTTCTGGCTCGAAGCCGGCATGGCCAACGACAATGGTTCTGGCGCTGCGACCAACGTGAACAACCAAACCACTGGCACCAGCGCGGCTTCCGCTGGCACGCAGGGTCTGACGTTCAACCGTCGTTCGACTGTGAGCCTGGGTGGCGGCTGGGGCGAAGTGCGCCTGGGTCGTGACTACACGCCGCAATTCTGGAACCTGACCGTGTTCGACCCGTTCGGCACCAACGGCGTTGGCACCACCCAGACCCTGAACTCCTCGCTCGGCGGCCCAGTCGCCGTCCGCGCTTCGAACAGCATCGGCTACTTCCTGCCGGGTAACCTGGGCGGTTTCTACGGCCAGCTGCAGCACTACCGTGGTGAGAACAACAACAACGTCGCCAACGACGGCACCGGCACCGCTATGCGCGTCGGCTACGCCAATGGCCCGGCCAACGCAGCCCTGGCTTACTCCACCACCAAGTACGCAACTGGCGACATCAAGTCGACCAACCTCGGCGGCCAGTGGGACTTCGGCGTTGCCAAGCTGATGGGTCACTACGTGCGCGACCGCGTGAGCGGCTCCGCAACCGGCAAGGGCGGCCTGATCGGCGCCCTGGTGCCGGTCGGCCCGGGCGAAATCCGCCTGGCTTACTCGACGTACAAGAACGACCTGGCTGGCACCCCGAAGACCAACAAGATTGCTCTGGGTTATGTGCACAACCTGTCCAAGCGCACGGCTGTGTACACCACGTACGCTCGCGTGAAGAACTCGGGCGGCGCTGCTCAAGCTCTGAACGGTTCGGGCAACGCAGCAAACCAGAACTCGACCGGCTACGACTTCGGTATCCGTCACAGCTTCTAAATCGTGTGGCTGGCCCGATGCCAGCCTTTCGATCCAAGGAGAATTTGAAGCCGCCTTCGGGCGGCTTTTTCATTTTCCGACGCGACCGGGGTGTAATGTTGCGAATCATGAAACTGCATGTGTTGATCGCCGCCGCGATGACAACGGCGATGCTGGCGGGCTGCGCTTCCGTGGCGCCCCTGGAGGCGCCGTCCGTGGCGCCCGAAGCCAGCGCGTGGGCGACCAGTTCGATCGGCGCAGCACCGGCCGGAACCGGCTGGAAGCACCACACATTGCCCGGCAAGCAGCCGACGCATTTTGCTTACGCGCGCCAGGATGGACGCGACACGCTCGCCGCGAGCGCCGAGTCGTCGGCCAGCATGCTGCGGCGCAAGCTTCGGATCGCGCCTGCCGAACTGGGCAGCGTGCGTTTTTCGTGGAAGGTGCCCGAGCTGATCGCCCAGGCGGACATGGCGACGCGCGACGCGGACGATTCGCCGGTGCGGGTCATCCTGGCCTTCGAAGGGGACCGTGGCCGCTTCTCGGCAAAGAACGCGATGCTCTCCGAGCTGACGCAAGTACTGACCGGCGAGGAGCTGCCGTACGCGACCCTCATGTATGTGTGGTGCAACAAGCGCGAGCCAGGCACGTTGATTACCAACGCGCGGACCGACCGCGTCAGGACCATCGTGGTGGAATCGGGGCCGAAGAAACTCGGCCAATGGCTCGACTACGAGCGCAACATCCGCGCCGACTTCGAGCGCGCTTTCGGCGAGGCGCCAGGCGCTCTGGTCGGCATCGCGATCATGACGGACAGCGACAACACGCGATCGACGACGCGGGCCTGGTACGGGCCGGTGTCGCTGGCGCCTCGCCGCTAATGCGCGCGCCTGGGCTGAAGAAAACCCTGAGGTCGGCACGACGCTTGCTCTGCTAGCATCGTCGTTTCCCGTTCCTACTGAAATGCTCGCTTTCGTCCTGCGTCGACTGCTCCAGGCTGTGATCGTCATGACCGCAGTTGCGTTCATTGCCTTCATGCTGTTCCAGTACGTCGGCGACCCAATCGTCTTTCTGCTCGGTCAAGACGCGAAGCCGGATCAGATCCGGCAGCTTCGTGTCGACCTGGGCCTGGACCAGCCCTTTTTCGTGCAGTTCTGGCATTTCCTGGTGAATGCGGCACAAGGAGAATTCGGCCTGAGCCTGCGGCAGGGCGCGAAGGTCTCCCGCCTGATCGGCGAACGCTTTCCCGCGACGCTCGAACTGGCACTGGTGGCCGGCGTGCTGGCGGTGGCCCTCGGCATCCCGATGGGCGTTTACGCGGCGTTGCGCCGCGGCACTTTCATGAGTCAGGTGTTCATGACGATCTCCCTGCTCGGCGTGTCGCTGCCTACCTTCCTGATCGGCATCCTGCTGATTCTGCTGTTCGCCGTGGTGCTCGGCTGGTTCCCCAGCTTCGGCCGCGGCGAGGTAGTGAAGGCCGGCTGGTGGACCAGCGGCCTGTTCACCCGCGACGGCTGGCACCACATCGTGTTGCCCGCGGTCACGCTGGCGATCTTCCAGCTGACGCTGATCATGCGTCTGGTGCGTGCCGAGATGCTGGAGGTGCTGCGCAGCGACTACATCAAGTTCGGCCGGGCCCGGGGGCTGACCAATCGCGCGATCCATTTCGGCCACGCGTTGAAGAACACGCTGGTTCCGGTCATCACCATCATCGGCCTGCAGGTGGGCACCTTGATCGCGTTTTCCATCATCACTGAGACGGTGTTTCAGTGGCCCGGCATGGGGCTGCTGTTCATCCAGGCCGTCACGTTCGCCGACATACCGGTCATGGCAGCGTACCTGTGCCTGATCGCGCTGATTTTCGTGGTGATCAACCTAGCGGTAGACCTGCTGTACTTCGCCGTTGATCCAAGGCTACGCATGGGTGGGGGCCACTGATGCCGACGTCTCGCCTCAAGGCCAGCGGCCGTGCCTTCGCCCACATCGCGGCGTTCCATCCCGAACTGATCGCGCTGCGGCGCGATCTGCATGCGCACCCCGAGCTCGGCTTCGAGGAGGTCTATACCTCGAGACGGGTCACGGAGGCGCTGAAGCTGTGCGGCGTGGACGAGATCCACAACGGCATCGGCAGGACCGGCGTGGTCGGCATCGTCAGGGGCAAAAAGTCGTCCAGCGGCCGGATGATCGGCCTGCGCGCCGACATGGACGCGCTGACGATGACCGAGCACAACGATTTTCCGTGGCGCTCGACCAAGGCCGGCATGATGCACGGTTGCGGCCATGACGGTCACACGGCGATGCTGGTGGGCGCGGCGCGCTACCTTGCCGAGACACGCAACTTCGATGGCACCGCGGTGCTGATCTTCCAGCCGGGTGAGGAAGGCTTCGCCGGCGCCAAGGCGATGATCGACGACGGTCTGTTCGACCGCTTTCCGGTGCAGGCCGTGTACGCGATGCACAACTGGCCGGCGATGAAGCCCGGCACCGTCGGCATCAACTCCGGCCCCATGATGGCCGCGGCCGACCGGGTGACGATCGAGATCACCGGCAAGGGCGGCCACGGCGCCCATGCCTACCTCACCATCGACCCGGTGTTGGTCGCAGCCCACATCATCACAGCGGTGCAAAGCATCGTCTCGCGCAACGTCAAGCCGATCGACAACGCGGTGGTCAGCCTGTGCGCCGTGCAAGCCGGCGACCTGGGGGCGATGAGCGTCGTGCCCGGCAAGGCCACGATCGTGGGCACCGTTCGAACCTTCAATCCCAACGTGCAGGAACTGATTGAGCGTCGGCTGCAGGAGCTGTGCAGCGCCATCGCGCTGGGCTTCGGCGCTTCTGCCACCGTGATCTTCGACCGGATCTATCCGGCGACGATCAACACCCCGGATGAAGCGGCATTCGCGGGCGACGTGGCGGAGTCCATCGTCGGCGCGGGCAACCTGGTGCGCAACATGGAGCCAAGCATGGGCTCGGAGGACTTTTCCTTCATGCTGCAGGCCAAGCCGGGCGCCTATCTGCGGCTGGGGCAGGGCGGGGAAGGCAGCTGTTTCCTGCACAACAGCCGCTATGACTTCAACGATGACGTCCTGCCTCTCGGCTCGGCGCTCCATGCCAGCCTCGCCGAGCAGGCGATGCCGCTGGGCGAATGACTTTTTTCCGGACCCCATTTAAAGAGGAGCAAGAGATGAACCTGAAGTCGAACCCTGTTTCCGCCGCAATATTCGTGGCACTGGCCTGCCTGGGCTCCACCGCCGGCGCGGTGACTTTGAGAATCGGCAACCAGGGCGACGCCCTGTCCATGGATCCGCACTCGCTTAGCGAGTCGCTGCAGATCAGCGTCAACGAGAACGTTTACGAGCCGCTGGTCACCCGTGGGCGCGACTACAAACTGACTCCCGCACTGGCCACCGACTGGAAGCAGACTGCCCCGACCGTATGGCGCTTCAACCTGCGCAAGGGCGTGCAGTTCCACGATGGCACGCCGTTCACCGCCGACGACGTGATCTTCAGCTATGAGCGCGCCAAGAGCGACGGCTCGGACATGAAAACCTACGTCGGCCAGGTGAAGGAAATCAGGAAGATCAACGACCATCAGATCGACATCTTCACCAAGACCCCGTTCCCGATCCTGCCGGAGCTGTTCACGCACTTCGACATCATGAGCAAGAAGTGGTGCGAGACCAACCAGGCCACCAAGCCGGTGGATCGCCGCAAAGGCATTGAAAACGCGGCATCCTTTCGCGCCAATGGCACTGGCCCATACCGTCTGCGCGAGCGTCAGCCGAACGTACGCACCACCTATGCGCGCAACGGCAACTACTGGGGCAAGATCGAAGGCAACGTCGATGAAGTCATCTTCAACGTGATCGGCAACGACGCGACCCGCGTGGCGGCACTGATCTCGGGCGAGGTCGACGTCATGGAACCGGTGCCGGTGCAGGACGTCGAGCGCCTCAAGACGGCGTCCAACCTGAAGGTTCTGCAGGGGCCCGAGCTGCGCGTCATTTTCCTTGGCATGGACCAGAAGCGCGATGAGCTGCTGTTCTCGAGCGTGAAGGGCAAGAACCCGTTCAAGGACAAGCGGGTGCGTCAGGCTTTCTATCAAGCCATCGACGTCGAGGGCATCAAGCGCACCGTGATGCGGGGGGCGTCGATACCGGTGGCCCTGATGTTGCCGCCCCAGGTCAACGGCTATGCGCCGGACCTGGCCAAGCGCCTGCCGTTCGACGTCGAGGCGTCGAAGAAGCTGCTGGCCGAGGCCGGCTACCCCAACGGCTTCGATGTGACGATGAACTGCCCCAGCGACCGCTACGTCAACGACGGCGCGATCTGCCAGGCAGTGGCAGCCAACCTGGCGCGGGCCAACATCAAGATCAAGCTGGAGGTGGAAACCAAGGGCACGTATTTCCCGAAGATCCTGCGCCGCGACACCAGCTTCTACATGCTCGGCTGGACCTCGACCACGGTGGATGCCGAGAACGTCCTCTACGCGATCATGTCCACGCCGGGCGACGGCGGGCGTGGCCAGTTCAATCTGGGTGCCTACAGCAATGCCCGTCTGGACGAGCTGACCGAGAAAATCGGTTCCGAGACCGACATCAAGAAGCGCAACGAGATGATCCGCGAAGCGATGAAGATCCACCAGGATGAGATCGGCCACATTCCCCTGCATCAGCAGGCGATCAACTGGGGCGCCAAGAAGACCGTCGACCTGGTCCAGTGGCCGGACAACGGGATGATGTGGAGATACGTCACGGTCAAATGATGACGGCGGCGACCACAGAAGGCTGGTTCCACCGGGCCTGGCAAAGCGACATCGGCTACAGCTTCCGCACCTCACCCGTGGCGGTGGCCGCGGCAGTGATCGCCTTCGTCTGCGTGTTCTGCGCGGTGTTCGCCAACCTGGTGGCGCCGTACAACCCGTTCGACCTGGCCACACTGGAACTGTCCGATGCGTTCCTGCCGCCGGCCTGGTCGGCGGGGGGCAGCACCAAATACCTGCTGGGAACCGACGACCAGGGCCGCGACATCCTTTCGGCCATCATGTTCGGGGCGCGGATCTCGCTGCTGGTGGGGCTGGCGTCGGTGCTGCTGTCGGTGATCGTGGGCGTCACGCTGGGACTGCTGGCCGGATTCCTGGGCGGCACAGTCGATGCGTTCATCATGCGCGTGTGCGACGTGATGCTGTCCTTTCCCGCCATCCTGATCGCGCTCCTGATCGCCGGCGTCAGCCGGGCCCTGTTTCCGAACGGCGGCGAGTACCTCGCCTTCGGCGTGCTGATCATCGCGATTTCCCTCACCGGGTGGGTGCAGTACGCGCGCACGGTGCGCGGCTCCACGCTGGTCGAGCGCAGCAAGGAATACGTGCTCGCGGCCCAGGTCACCGGCGTCACGCCATTGCGGATCATGCGCCGCCACGTGCTGCCCAACATCCTCGGCCCGGTGATGGTGCTGGCCACCATCCAGGTCGCGACGGCCATCATCACCGAGGCAACACTGTCCTTCCTGGGCGTCGGCGCCCCGCCCAATTCACCTTCGCTGGGCACGCTGATCCAGGTCGGCAACAAGTTCCTCTTTTCCGGCAACTGGTGGATCACAGTCTTCCCCGGCGCGATGCTGGTCCTGATCGCGCTGTCCGTGAATCTGCTGGGCGACTGGCTGCGCGACGCGCTGAACCCGAGGCTTCGCTGAAGCCGTTCGCATGAGTCTGCTCCAAGTCCAGAACCTGGTGGTCGAATTCCCGGGCCGCCGCGGCACGCTGCGCGCCCTCGACGACATTTCCTTCGCGATCGCCCCGGGCGAGATCCTCGGCGTGGTCGGCGAATCCGGCGCCGGCAAGTCGCTCACCGGTGCGGCCATCATCGGCCTGCTGGAGCCGCCGGGGCGCATCGCGTCCGGCCAGATCCTGCTGGAGGGCAGCCGTATCGACAACCTGCCCTACGAGCAGATGCGCCGCATCCGCGGCCGCAAGATTGGCGCCATCTTCCAGGACCCGCTCACGTCGCTCAATCCGCTGTACACGGTCGGCCGGCAACTGGTCGAGACCATCGTCACCCACCTGCCGGTCACCGCGCAGGAGGCACGCCGGCGCGCCATCGGCCTCCTGGAAGACACCGGCATCCCCGCGGCGGCCGAACGCATCGACCATTTCCCGCACCAGTTCTCGGGCGGTATGCGCCAGCGCGTGGTGATCGCCCTGGCGCTGGCCGCCGAGCCCAAGTTGATCGTGGCTGACGAGCCGACGACAGCTCTCGACGTCTCGATCCAGGCCCAGATCATCCAGCTGCTTAAGCGGGTGTGCCGCGAGCGCGGCGCCGCGGTCATGCTGATCACCCATGACATGGGCGTGATCGCCGAGACCTGCGATCGCGTGGCCGTGATGTATGCCGGCCGGATCGCCGAGAGCGGGCCGGTGCACCACGTGATCAACCAGCCAGCCCATCCGTACAGCATGGGACTGATGGCCGCGATTCCCGACATGACGCAGGACCGTGAGCGGCTGCACCAGATCGACGGCGCGATGCCGCGGCTCAATGCGATCCCGGCCGGCTGCGCCTACAACCCGCGCTGCCCGCGAGTGTTCGCCCGCTGCCTGGTGGAGCGACCGGATCTGCTGGACGCAGGCGCGACCCGCGCTGCGTGCTGGCTGCACGACGCCCATGGGAGCGCCCCCGCATGAGCGCGCCCCCGACCCCCGCGCCGCTGGTCCAGGCGCACGACCTGGCCAAGACCTTCGACGTTTCGCCGCCCTGGCTGAACCGTGTGATGGAAGGCAAGCCACGCCAGCTGCTGAACGCGGTCGACGGTGTGAGCTTCGACATCCAGAAGGGCCAGACGCTGGCGCTGGTCGGCGAGTCCGGTTGCGGCAAGAGCACCGTGGCCAAGCTGCTGGTGGGCCTGTACCGGCCCACGCGCGGCGGCCTCACCTTCGACGGGCAGGATGCCCACGCTGCGTTCAAGACCTCTGCGGGCCGGAAGCTGCGCCGGCGCATCCAGATGATTTTCCAGGACCCGTACGCCAGCCTGAATCCGCGCTGGATCGTCGAGGACATTGTCGGCGAGCCGCTCAAGGAACACGGCATCGTGACCGACGCCGCGGAACTCGAGTCCCGGGTCGGCGGGCTGCTGCAGTCGGTCGGCCTGTCACCGCTGGACATGGTCAAGTACCCGCACCAGTTCTCCGGCGGCCAGCGCCAGCGCATCTCGATCGCGCGCGCGCTGGCGACCCAGCCCGAATTCCTGGTCTGCGACGAGCCGACATCGGCGCTCGACGTGAGCGTGCAGGCGCAAGTGCTCAACATCATGAAGGACCTGCAGCGCCAGCACGGCCTCACGTACCTGTTCATCTCGCACAACCTGGCGGTGGTGCGACACGTGAGCGACCAGGTGGGCGTGATGTATCTGGGCCGGCTGGTCGAGCTTTCCAGCAAGCACCAGCTGTTCGACAATCCGCGGCACCCGTACACCCGGATGCTGCTGGATGCGATCCCCAAGATGCACGACACCGGGCGCGCGCGCACACCGGTGTCGGGCGAGGTGCCCAACCCGCTCAATCCGCCGAGCGGCTGCACTTTCCATCCGCGCTGCCCGCACGCCAATGCGCGCTGCAAGGCAGAGCGGCCCGCGCTGCTCACCTTCCAGGGCGTGAAGGTCGCCTGCCACGCGGTGGAAGAAGGCCGGATCTAACCCCGAGATCGAATGAGTGTTTGATCAGTCGGGGACACAGCTGGAGATGTGTCCCCGAGTCAACATTCTTCCGACCAGCAATACCCGTCGCGCGCGACCATCGCGCCCGATGCCCTCGGTCCCCAGGTGCCGGCCGCGTAGGGCCGCGGGCCGTTGCTGTCGCCGTTCCAGTGATCGATGACAGGTTCGACCCAGCGCCACGCCTCCTCCTGCTCGTCGCTGCGCACG
>JACMQP010000483.1 GCA_014376915.1 Ramlibacter sp. | reverse complement strand
GTGCTGGTGGCCCGCTGAGAAACGGCGATGGACCAACCGGCAGATCCAGTCGCGCCGCCCCGCAAGCTGTGGGTCCGCGCCCTCCTGATGCATGTGATGGTCGCGACCTTACAGGTCCGCGGCGCCGCACTCTGAGCGGGCGCAACGCCGGTCCCGCCACCAAAGTCCAGCCATGAGCGTCCGCAACCTCGAATCCCTGTTCCAGCCTCGCTCCGTAGCCGTCATCGGCGCCTCCGACCGGCCAGGGAGCATCGGTTCGGTGGTGCTGGCCAACGTCAAGCGCGGCGGCTTCAAGGGTCCGGTCTGGGCCGTCAACAAGCGGCACGCCGCGGTCGACGGCGAAGCGGCGTGGGCCGACGTCGGCTCGCTGCCGCAGGCGCCGGATCTGGCCGTGATCTGCACGCCGGCGACCACGGTGCCGGGCCTGATCGCCGACCTGGGGCGCAAGGGCACGCGGGCCGCGATCGTGCTGAGCGCCGGCCTGAAGCAGCCGGCCGGCCCGGGCGAAGGCAGCCTGGAGCAGGCCATGCTGGCGGCGGCCCGGCCGCATCTGCTGCGCATCCTGGGACCCAACTGCATCGGCGCGCTGGTGCCCGGCGCCGGCCTGAATGCCAGCTTCGCGCCCGGCAATGCGCTGCCCGGCCAGATCGCCTTCGTCACCCAGTCCGGGGCGCTGGCCACGGCCATGCTGGACTGGGCCAACGGCCGCGGCATCGGGTTTTCCCATTTCATCTCGCTCGGCGACAGCGCCGACGTCGACTTCGGCGACGTGCTCGATTACCTGGCCAGCGATGCCGGCACCCGCGCCGTCCTGCTGTATGCGGAATCGATCCCGGCCGGACGCAAGTTCATGTCGGCCGCGCGGGCGGCGGCGCGCAACAAGCCGGTGATCATGGTCAAGGCCGGCCGCGCCCCGGAAGGAGCGCGAGCCGCGGCGTCGCACACCGGCGCGCTGGCGGGCTCCGACAGCGTGGCCGACGCGGCGATCCGGCGTGCCGGCATGCTGCGCGTCCACACGCTGGAAGCGCTGTTCGACGCAGCCGAGACTCTGGCCCACGCCCGGCCGCTGCTCGGCGAGCGGCTGGCCATCCTCACCAACGGCGGCGGTGCCGGCGTGCTGGCTTCCGACGCACTGTCTCTGGGCGGCGGCAAACTGGCCGAACTCAGCCCGGCGACGCTGGCGGCGCTGGACGCCTGCCTGCCACGGACCTGGTCGCACGGCAACCCGGTCGACGTGATCGGCGACGCGCCGGTCGAGCGCTACCGCGACGCGATGCGCGTGCTGCTGGCGGCCGACGAAGTGGACGGAGTGCTCTTCATGCATGCGCCGACGGCGCTGGTGCCGGCGGCCGACATCGCCGGCGCCTGCCTGCCGCTTGCCGGCGAGACCGCCAAGCCGGTGCTCTCGTGCTGGCTGGGCGACGGCGCTGTGGCACGCGCGCGGACGCTCTTTGCCGGTGCCGGCCTGCCCTGCTACAGCACACCCGAACGCGCCGCGGCAGCCTGGCTGCAGCTGTTGGATTACCGGCGCAACCAGCAGTCGCTGCAGCAGCTGCCGCTGGCCCGTGCCGACGACTTCGTGCCCGAGCGCGCGCGGGCGATGGCGGTGCTGGAACAGGCGGTGGCCGATCGGCGCGAATGGCTGGACGCGGCCCAGGCCCAGCAGGTACTGGAGGCCTACGGCATTCCCGGCGTGCGGACGCTGCGGGCGCTGGACGTGGAAGAGGCGGTTGCGATGGCGGCGGAGATCGGTTTCCCGGTCTCGCTCAAGATCGTCTCGCCACAGGTGATCCACAAGTCGGACGTCGGCGGCGTTGCGCTGGGACTGGCGACGCCGGACGCCGTGCGCAGTGCCGCCGTGCGGATGCGCCAGCAGGTGGCGCGGCTCAAACCCGAAGCCGTCGTACACGGCTTCACGGTGCAGGAGATGGCCAGCCGGCCGCACGCCAAGGAGCTGATCGTCGGCCTGTCCGCCGACAACGTGTTCGGGCCGGTGCTGCTGTTCGGGCAGGGCGGCACGGACGTGGAGCTGTTCGGCCGACACGCGGTGGCGCTGCCGCCGCTCAACGCCATCCTGGCGCGCGACCTGGTCGAGCGCAGCGGCACGGCGCCGCTGCTGGCGCCGCATCGCGGCAAGCCCGGTGTGAACGAAGCGGCGCTGATCGACAGCCTGTTGAAGGTGTCGCAGATGGCCTGCGACCTGGCGCCGATCGCCGAACTGGACATCAACCCGCTGCTGGTCGACGAGGAAGGGGTGCTGGCGCTCGACGCGCGGATCAGGCTGCACCTGCCCGGGCGCAGCGAGTACCGGCCGCTGGCGATCCGACCCTACCCGCGCGGGCTAGAGCAAACGGTGCGGCTGGCTGGCACGCAACTGCTGCTGCGCCCGATCCGGCCCGAGGACGGCGAGCGGCTGCAGGCGTTCTATGCAAAGGCCTCGCCGGCCGACATGCGGCTGCGCTTCTTCATGGCGCGGCGTGAGGTGCCCCATTCGGAGCTGGCCCGCTACAGCCAGATCGACTACGACCGCGAGATGACCTTCGTCGCACTGGCGCCAGCCGACGCGGATGGACGGCAGGCGCTGGCGGGCGAAGTCCGCGCGGTGTGCGACCCGGACAACCAGCGCGCCGAGTTTGCGATCCAGGTGGCGTCGGCCTGGCAGGGCAAGGGCCTAAGCCGTCTGCTGCTGGCCAAGCTGGTCGGCTACCTGCGCGGCCGCGGCACCGGCGAGATCGTCGGCCAGTGCCTGGTGCACAACAGCGCGATGCAGGCTCTGGCGCTGGGCGCGGGTTTTGAAGTGGCCAGCGGGGAAGGCGGCGACGCGATGGCGCTGCGTTTGCCGCTGCGGTGAGGTACGGGCGGCTAGGCGCCGTCCTGCGGCGTGACGATCCGCCGCAGCGCCGCCGCGTCGGTGATGTGCAGGTGGCGCTGTTTCACCTCGACGATGCCCTGCTCGGCGAACTTCGAGAAAGTGCGGCTGACCGTCTCGAGCTTGAGTCCGAGGTAGCTGCCGATGTCCTCGCGTGTCATCCGCAGCACCAACTCGGAGCCGGAAAAGCCGCGGGTGCGCAGCCGCTGAACCAGGTTCAGCAGGAACGCGGCCAGCCGTTCCTCGGCCTTCATGCTGCCCAGCAGCAGCATCACGCCGTGCTCGCGCACGATCTCGCGGCTCATCACCCGGTGCAGGTGATGCTGCAGCGCGTTGACCTCGCGCGCCAGCTCGCCGATGCGCTCGAACGGCATCACGCAGACCTCGGCGTCCTCCAGCGCCACGGCGTCGCAGCTGTGGCGGTCGCCGACGATGCCGTCCAGGCCCAGGATTTCGCCGGCCATCTGGAAACCCGTGACCTGCTCGCGGCCGTCGTCCGAGACCACGCAGGTCTTGAAGAAGCCGCTGCGGATCGCGAACAACGAGTGGAACGTCTCGCCGTTGCGGAACAGCGGCGCCCCACGCTTGACCTTGCGCCGGGTCGACACCACCTCGTCGATGCGACCCAGGTCGGTGGCCGACAGGCCGATCGGCATGCACAGTTCGCGCAGGTTGCAGTTGGAACAGGCGATCTTCATGCTGCGCGCGTCGACGGGGGTGTCGCGCGCCAGAGCGCCGGCGGGCCCGGGAAAGGATTGGTCCATCTCTTAGCACGCTCCTCTGATCTGGATCAAATTGTCGGTTCGCCGGGCTCAGGACCCTTGATGCAGATCAACAAAGGGCCGCGCGGGCCGGTCAAAGTGGTCCGATCCGGACCGCCCGCATGAACCTCGTTGCCACCGAGCTTGCGCCCAAGAAGATGGCAGCCCCGCGCTATCCCTGCTATCCCATGCCCGAGCGGTTCGTCGAAGCCTACACGGCGGACAACTACAGCCTGGCGCTGAAGCAGCGCCGCATCGGGCCGGCCCCGCTGGCGCAGCCGCTGTCGCTTTACGTCCACATCCCGTTCTGCAAGTCGCTGTGCTACTTTTGCTCGTGCAACAAGAGCACCACCCGCCAGCACCAGCGTGGCGCGCAGCACCTGCGCTGCCTGCAGCGCGAGGTCGACCTGACCACCGGGCCGCTGGGCAACCGGCCAGACCGTCACGCAGCTGCACCTGGGCGGGGGCACGCCGACCTTCCTGTCCGACGCCGAACTGCACCAGCTGCTGGGGCTGCTCCGGCGCAGCTTCGCATTCGCGCCGGCGGCCGACGGCTCGATCGAGGTCGATCCGCGCGCCGTCGATGAAGCCCGGTTGCAGTCCCTGGCACGGCTGGGTTTCGGCCGGCTCAGTTTGGGTGTGCAGGACCTGGGTCCCCCGGTGCTCAAGGCCGTGCACCGGCCGCAGGACGCCGCCGCGGTGGTGGGACTGATCGGGAGCGCGCGCCGGGCCCATTTTGCGAGTGCCCTGCCGGGCGCGGCCTCGCGCCGGGAGATGCTGGCGCAGTCGACCTCGGCACTGCTCGCTGCCGGCTACGTCCACCTGGGCACTAGCCGGTTCGCGCTGCTCATGGCGTTGCTGTGCCAGGGGCAGGTTCTGTTCGAGTCGATCGAACTGGCCTGGCTGATCGATTTCCAGCCTGACTTCGGGCGCGAGTTTGGGCAGTTGCGGCAGCACGAGGCGCGGGGGCTGGTGTTCGTGGACGGCGCCGGCATCCAGGCCACCTCGAGGGGCGGCTTCGCCCTGGCCGAGATCGCGATGGAGTTCGACCGCTACCCGCAGGCAGACCGCAACCGGGCGCAGTACTCGCGCATCAACTGGGGCCTGCGGAGCTGCAGCGACTCCCCGCGGCAGTCCGTTTCAGGAAAAACGCAACCCAAGGCGGCGGCGATG
>JACMQP010000482.1 GCA_014376915.1 Ramlibacter sp. | reverse complement strand
GTCTTGAGATTGGTCATGACATAGGGCCGGTCGCGCCGCATGCGCCTGGTGTCGGCTTCCATCACACCCAGGTCCGCACCGACGTAAGGCGCCAGGTCGGTCTTGTTGATGACGAACAGGTCGCTCTTGGTGATGCCGGGTCCACCCTTGCGCGGGATCTTCTCGCCGGCGGCGACGTCGATCACGTAGATCGTCAGGTCGCTCAGCTCCGGGCTGAAGGTGGCGGCCAGATTGTCGCCGCCGCTCTCGACGAACACGATGTCGGCTTCAGGAAAATCCACCAGCATCCGGTCGATCGCCTCCAGGTTGATCGAGGCGTCCTCGCGAATCGCGGTGTGCGGACAGCCGCCGGTCTCCACGCCCATGATGCGTTCGGCCGCCAGAGCGCCGCTCTCGGTGAGCAGGCGCTGGTCTTCCTTGGTATAGATGTCGTTGGTGATCGCCACCAGGTCGTATTTGTCGCGCATGCTTTTGCACAGCATTTCGAGCAGCGTGGTCTTGCCCGAGCCGACCGGGCCGCCGATGCCCACCCGCAGCGGCGGCAGCTTCTTGGTGCGGTTGGCGATGTGATGAAAAGTCATGTGGCCCCGAGCTTTGCCGCCAAGGCGGCTGCACTGTCCCCCGAAGAGGCGTGAACTTGCTTGAAACGGTTCTGCGCTGCGCTCATGAACGGAACAGTCTCGAGTACTGGGTTTCGTGCCGCGCCGACAGGATCGCCAGCATCGGGCTGAAAGCCTGCCGGTCTTCGTCGTGCAGTGCGAGCGCGACGTCCACGGCCGCGGGAATCTCGCGCGCCAGCCGGCCGAGCACGCGCTGGCCCGAGCTTTGGCCGAGCGGCACTGACTTGAGAGCCGCCTGCACCATGTTCTCGGCCCAGCCGAAAGCGAAGGCCAGCAGGCAGTCGCGCGTGGTGGCGCCGGTGGCGCTGGCGGCAAGGGCGAAGGCGACCGGGTAGCCGTAATGCGTGCGGGCCGAGCCGGTCGAAGCCGTGGCGTGCGCAGAGCCTTCGACAAGCTCGGGCTGAACGGCTTTCAGCCACTCCACCAGCGAGCGGCCCATCTGTTCGCTTTGCTGGCGCAACTCGCTGGTCTCGCGGGTCTGCAGCACCCAGGCGTCCAGCTGCGCGATGCGGTTGTTGTCGCCGGCGCGCCAGGCTTCGATCGCCTGCGCCGCCACGGCCAGATCGCCGCGCGCCTGGGTCAGGTACAACTGCTCGAGCAGCCAGGCGGCCACGGACGCCTCATTGGTGACCAGACCGGCGTCAATCGCGGACTCCATGCCCTCGGAATACGAGAAGCCGCCGATCGGCAGGGCCGGCGAGGCCAGCCAGATCAACTGCAGCAGCGGGGCGTCAGTGGCCGTGGCCATCGTGGGTGTGGCCGTCGTCATGTTCGTGCGGATTCAGGTCGTGTTCGTGCGTCGGGTCGTGCGGCGGATGCGCGTGCCCATGCCCAGCCTGGTGCTGCTGCTCCGCCTGCGCGCCGTAGGCGCCGCCCTCGGGCTCGAAGGCCGTGACCTGCTCGTTCACGATCAGGTGCATGGAGCGCAGCAACGCCGCCAGCACATGATCCGGTTCGATCTTCAGGTGGTCCGGCTTGAGCTCGATCGGCACGTGGCGGTTGCCCAGGTGATAGGCGGCGCGCAGCAGGTCGAACAACCTGCCGTGCTCGCTGCAATGGGTGATCACCAGCACTGGCTGCGGCGCGGCGATGACGCGGACCAGCGAGCCGTCCTCGGCCACCAGCACGTCGCCGCCTCGCACCAGCGTGCCGCGAGGCAGGAACACACCGACGTGGCGGCCGATCGAGTCGGTCATGTCGAAGCGGCTTTTCTGACGGACATCCCAGTCCAGCGCCACGGTGGCGGCGCGTTTGAGCAGGACTGGGGCCAGCCCGTGGCCGCCCGCCAGCAGTTTGGAAACTTGGAGCATGGTCATCAGAACAGGAAGTAGCGTTGTGCCATCGGCAACACGGTAGCAGCTTCGCAGGTCAGCAGCACCCCATCGGCGCGGACGGCATAGGTCTGCGGGTCGATTTCCATCTTCGGCAGATAGGCGTTGTGGACCATGTGCTGCTTGCGCACGCCGCGGATGTTGCGCACCGCGCTCAGCGTCTTTCGCAGGCCGAAGCGCTCGCCGATGCCGGCCTGCAACCCGGCTTGCGAGACGAAAGTCAGCGACCCCCTGGCGATGGCGCCACCGTAGCTGCCGAACATCGGCCGGTAGTGCACCGGCTGCGGCGTCGGGATCGATGCGTTGGGGTCGCCCATTGCCGCCATCGCGATGGAGCCACCCTTCAGGATCAGCGCCGGCTTGACGCCGAAGAAGGCCGGCTTCCAGATCACGAGGTCGGCCCATTTTCCCGGTTCGATGCTGCCGACTTCGTGCGCGATACCGTGCGCGATGGCCGG
>JACMQP010000481.1 GCA_014376915.1 Ramlibacter sp. | reverse complement strand
GCAGGTGAAGGCGCAGGGCGAGTGGCGCGGCGGGATGGCACTGGTGCGCAGCCTGCAGGCCGAACTGGGCGGCGGCAGCCTGCAGGCCGAAGGCCGCTGGTCCGGGGCCGATGGCTGGACGGCCGAGGGCAGCCTGCGCAATGTCGATCCGGCGGCGCTGCACACGAAGCTCGCGGCCAGGCCACTGGGCGGCAAGCTGCAGGCGCACCAGAAAGGCAAGACCATCGCCTTCGACGTCGCGCTGCAAGCCGACGCCGGGCCCGCGCCATCGCACAAAGGCGATGCGCTGCTGGAACTGCGCGAACTGGCGGCGCAAGGCAGTTGGGCCGACGGGCTGTTGACGCTGCCCGCGCTGCGGCTGCGCACCAGCGATGCGTCGCTGAGCGGGTCGGCCATGGCCCGGCCCGCCGCGCGCTCCGGCGGCGGCAAGCTGCAGTTGCAGGCACCGGGGCTGCAGGCCAATGCGGAAGGCGAGATCGCCGAGACCCGCGGTCGCGGCATGCTGAAGCTGCAGGCCTCCAATCTCGCGCTGGCGCAGCGCTGGCTGCAAAGCTGGCCGTTCGTGCCGGCGGCGGTGGGTGCGTGGCGGGCCGGCGGCCAGGCCGCGCTCGAAGGCAGCTGGCAGGGCGGGTGGACCGATCCCGCGGTGCAGGCGAAGTTGTCGGCGCCGCTGCTGACGCTGCAATCCGCGTCGGCCGTTGCCGGCGCGCCGGCGTGGACCGTGCGCGATGCCCGGGCCAGCGCCGCCGGCCGCCTGGGCGACGCGGTGCTGCAACTGCAGGCCAGCGCGGAGCAGGGACCGCGCCGGCTCATGCTCGATCTCTCCGGCCGGGGCGGGCGCGGCGGCGGGGCCTGGCAGGCGCGGGGGGCGAAGCTGCAACTGGCGCTGCAGGATCCGGCGCTCGGCGCCGGGCAATGGAAGCTCGCCCTGCGTGACGGCGGCGTCGACGCGCGCTGGCAGGACGGGCGGCTGGAAGTCGCGGCCGGCCAGGCCGACCTCATCGCGCCGACGCCGGCCGGCGGCGTGGCGTCGCAAGCCCTGCTGGCCTGGGATCCGGTGCGCTGGGGCGGCGGCGAATTGCAGACGGCGGGCCGGGTGACTGGTCTGCCGATGGCCTGGATGGAGCTGGTCGGCGGGCCGCAGCTGGCCGGTTCGGCGCTGACCGGCAACCTGGTGTTCGACGCGCAGTGGGACGCGCGGCTGGGGGCCGGGATGCGGGTGGACGCCAGCATCGTGCGCAGCGCCGGCGACATCACGGTGCAGGTGGAGAACACCGAGGGCGCCGCCACCCGCGTCGCCGCCGGCGTGCGGCGGGCGTCGCTGTCGCTGCAGGGGCGCGACGGCGCGGTCACGGCGGCGCTGGAGTGGGACAGTGAACGCGCCGGCACGGCGCATGGCACCGTGCAGACCCGGCTGGTGCGCGGCGGCGCGGCCGGCTGGCAGTGGCCGGCCGACGCACAGCTCGCCGGCCGGCTGCAGGCGCAGTTGCCGCGGCTGGGCGTGTGGTCGCTGCTGGCGCCCCCCGGCTGGCGGCTGCGCGGCTCGCTGGCGGCCGACGTCGCCGTCAGCGGCTCGCGCTCCGACCCGCAGTTCGCCGGCACGCTCAACGCCGACGAACTGGCGTTGCGCTCGATCGTCGACGGCGTCGAGCTGCACAACGGCTCGTTGCGTGCGCGGCTGCAGGGCCAGCAGTTCGTCGTCGAGGAATTCGTCCTGCACGGCGCCGGGCCCGGGGGCGCGGGCGGCAGCCTGGTGGCCAGGGGCGAAGGCCGCTGGGAAGGTGGCGTGCCGCAATTGCAGGCCACGGCCGAACTGACGAAGCTGCGCGCCAGCATCCGCAGCGACCGCGAGCTGACCGTCTCGGGCAAGCTTTCGGCGACGCTGACGCCCAAGGGCGGCGCGATCCGCGGCAACCTCGCGGTGGACCAGGCCCGCATCGTCATCCCGGACGAGACCGCGCCCAAACTCGGTGAAGACGTGGTGGTGCGCAACACGGCCGCCGTCGGCGCCACCGCCGAACAACGGGCGCAGAAGAAACCGGATGCCGGCCCGCCGAAGCGGCCACTGGACGTGGCTGTGCAGCTCGATCTCGGCCGCGATTTCCGGCTGCGCGGACGCGGCATCGACACCCGGCTGGCGGGCACGCTCGCGCTCAGCGGAACCGCTCTGACCACGCCGCGGCTGGAAGGAACTGTGAGCGCCGTCGACGGCGAGTACCGCGCTTACGGCCAGCGGCTGGACATCGAGCGCGGCGTGCTGCGTTTCACCGGAGCCATCGACAACCCGTCGCTCGATATCCTGGCGGTGCGGCCGCGGCTGGAGCAGCGCGTCGGCGTGCTGGTGACCGGTCAGGCGCAGGCGCCGTTCGTGCGGCTCTATTCCGTCCCCGAGATCCCGGACGCCGAAAAGCTGGCGTGGCTGGTGGTCGGCCGGCCGGCGGCCAGCGGCGGGGCCGAATCGGCGCTGCTGCAGCAGGCGGCGCTGGCGCTGTTGAACAGCCGGCGCGGCGGCGCCAATTCCGGCGGGATCGCGGGCCGCTTCGGCCTGGACGAACTGTCCCTGCGCAACGACAGCGCCGCGGGCGCGGTGGTCACGCTGGGCAAGCGCTTCGCCCGCGACTTCTACGCTTCGTACGAGAGCAGCCTGGGCGGCGCGCTCGGCACGCTCAACATCTTCTACGACGTCTCGCGCCGGCTGACCTTGCGGGCGCGGGCGGGGGAGCGGACGGCGGTAGATCTGATCTATACGTTCTCGTACAACTGAGGTCGCCGCAGCGCAAGGCGCCGGTCTGGACCATCGCCGCGGACAAGGGGTTTTCCCGAAGTTTTAGCATGCTAAAACCCAGCCAAATGCGATTAGATTCGAGACGTGCGAGGTTGCCGGTGGCGGCGGGTCGTGAGTCGAGTTGAGGCACTCTTTTCAATTCAAGGAGATTTCGATGATGAGCGGCTTGCGTTATCTGATGGGGATGCTTGGCTATGCGTTGGTCATGTCGCCGGCGCTGGCCGCCGATCCGATCCTGATCGGGGTGAGCCTGACGCAGTCGCCACCCGGTTCGGTGGTGCAGGGCGCTCAGGTCAAAGACGGAATGGAGATCGTGAAGGACCTCGTCAACGCCAGGGGCGGCGTGCTGGGACGCCCGATCAAGCTGCTGTACGAAGACAACCAGGGCATCCCCGAAAAAGGCCGCGCCGCGACCGAAAAGCTGATCACCAGCGACAAGGTGGTTGCGCTGGCCGGCGGTCACCAGAGCTCGGTCTGCCTGGCCGAGATCGAAGTGGCCCACCGCTACAAGGTGCCGTACGTCAACACCAACTGCTGGTCGGACGACGTGCGCAAGCGCGGCTATCCGGAGGTGTTCAACACCTCGCCGTACAACACGCTGGTGTCCTCGACGATGGCGACCACGCTGATCGCGATGAAGGTCAAGCGCGTCGTCGCCTTCGCCGAGAACACCGACTACGGCATCGGCCAGGCCAAGCTGACTGGCGAGCTGCTCAAGGCCCAAGCGCCGCAGATCGAATACAAATACGAGACGCTCGACCGCACCAGCAAGGACTTCACGGCGGCGGTGCTGCCGCTGCGGGCCAATCCACCGGACGTCATCGTGCTGTCGATGTTGCCGCCGGCCGCGTATCTGGCGATGAACCAGATCTACGAGCAGGGCGTGGCTCCGAGTCCCAAGACCATCCTGTACGACGGCAGCGGCCTGGCCGACTACCCGGACTTCTGGCAGAACGTGAAGGAGGGCGGCAAGTACATGCTGTCGTTCGCGCTCTACCATCCGCAGATGAAGCAGACCAAGATGGCCACGGACATCGCCGCCGAATACAAAAAGCGCACTGGCGGCGACGTGAATCGGCTGGTGCTGCAGGCTGCCGACTCGCTGCAGCTGGTCATCCAGGGAATCGAGACCGCCAAGAGCACCGATTCGGACAAGCTGATCAAGGCCATGCAGACCATGAAGTTCGAGAGCATCCGCGGCATTTCTGATTTTTCCAGCAAACCGGGCTTCGGCTACCAGCAATGGCTGGAGATCCCGTTCGTCAATTACGAGATGACGGCCGAGAAGCAGCCCGTCGGCCAGACGCTGATGATCCAGGGCCCCGGCCAGAAGTTCGATCCGGCCAAGATCGTTCGTCCCGCCAAATAGGCGCGAGCCCCTGAAGTCCTGACAAAACCTGCGGCATCGCAACGCTTGCGATGCCGGATTTCTCTTGAGTCGACACCCCCTATGCTAGCTTTCGACCTGCTGTCGAACGGCCTGATTTACGGCTGCTTCTACGCGCTGATGGCCGTGGGGCTGGCAATGATCTTCGGCGTGCTGAAGATCGTCAACTTCGCCCATGGCGAATTCTTCATGATCGGCGCCTACACCTACGTGCTGACGTCGCTCAAGCTCGGCGTGTCGCCCTGGGCGGCCCTGCCGTGCGCCGCTTTCGCCGGCGCGTTGCTGGGCTGGCTGGTGGAGCGGCTGTTGATGCGTCCGCTGTACCAGGGCTACGCAAGCTGGGGCTTCATGAAGGACGAATATGCGGTGGTCGTTACTTTCGGCCTGTCGCTGCTGCTGATCAACCTGGTCGACAAGATCGTCGGGCCTTATTCCTTCCGCGGCCCGCCCCTGATCGACGTCGGCCGCTTCGCTTTCGGACCCATCATGCTCACCGGGCAGAAGGCCGTGGCAGCCATCGTGTCCATCCTTCTGATGGTCGCCCTGGCGCTGTTCATCAAGCGCTCGGTGTGGGGCAAGCAGATCCAGGCCGTGGCGCAGAACCGGCTCGGTGCGTCGCTTGCCGGCATCGACGCAACACGCACCACCAGTCTGATCTTCGTCATCTCCGGCATGCTGGCGGCTTTGTCGGGCGCCTTGCTGGCGCCGCTGGTCAATCCCTCGCCCGACATCGGCGCCTTTCCGGCGGTGAAGTCCTATGTGATCGTGGTGCTGGGGGGCATGGGATCCATCTGGGGCGCCATGATCGCGGCCCTCATCCTCGGCGTCAGCGAGGCCTTCTTCTCGGTCTATCTCTCCTACGACTATCGCGATGCGTTCGGCCTGATCATCCTGGTGCTGGTACTGCTGTTCCGGCCGCAGGGCCTGTTCGGCGAGAAAGGCCGGCAGGTATGAAGCCGGTCGGCAATCTCTGGCAGCAGCGGCTGCGCTTCGACATGCGGGCGGCACTGGTGATCATTGCCGTCATTGCGCTGGTCCCGCTGGTGGTCTCCGGGCCTTACACGCTGGGCATCATCCTCGTCAGCATGTACTTCGCCATCCTCGCGCTCGCCTGGAACCTGCTGGCCGGCTACACCGGCCAGTTCTCGCTGGCGCCGGCAGCATTCGCGATGATCGGCGCCTACACAACGGCCTTGCTCGATTACTACTGGAAGGTTCCGCTGGTCCTGGGGATCCCGGCTGCGATCGTCGTCACCGCGCTGGCCGGGCTGATCCTGGGCAAGCTGGTGCTCAATCTCACCGGCCCCTACCTGTCGCTGACGACACTGGCCTTCGCCGAGATCGCGCGGGTGGCGATCGGCAATTCGTACGAGTTCACGCGCGGCGACCAGGGCATCCACGTCGCGACGCTGACGGAAAACCGGCTCGGCTACTACTACATCTTCCTGTTCACGCTGGTGGCGGTCCTCAGCTTCATCTACTGGATGCTCAAGGGCAAGCTGGGGCGCTTCATGATGGCCGTGCGCGACGACCCGGTCGGCGCCGAAAGCCGCGGCATCGCCGTGGTGCGGGTCAAGATGATCGCCTTCTGCGTTTCCTGCGCCATCTGCGGCCTGGCCGGTTCCCTGTATGGCACCTTCAGCCAGCTGGTAAGCCCGGAACTGGGCCTGCTGCAGCAGACCGGCCTGATCCTGTCGATGGTGGTGATCGGCGGCATGGGCTCGCTGAGCGGCGCCATCCTCGGCGGCCTGCTGGTCTACCTGAGTTCGGAATGGCTGCGTGCTTTCGGCGGCGTCCAGATGATCGTCTTCGCCTTGCTGGTGATCGTCTTCGCGCGCTACATCCCCGGTGGCCTGTGGGGCCTGATTGCAGCGCGGCTTCAGGGGCGCAAGCCATGAGCCTCTTGAAGATCGAGGGCTTGTTCAAGCGCTTCGGCGGCGCAACTGCCGTCGATAACGTCAGCTTCGAAGTCAGGCAGGGCGAGATCCTGGGCCTGATCGGCCCCAACGGTTCCGGCAAGACGACGGTGCTCAACCTGCTGTCCGGCTTCCTGCCGCCGGATTCCGGGCGGGTGCGAATGGGCGAGCACGACATCACGGGCATGGCACCCGACCGGTTGGTGCAGCGCGGCGTGCTGCGCATGTTCCAGATGACGCGGGTCTTCACCCGCATGTCCGCTTTCGACAACCTTCTTACGGCCGGCATGGCCCGGGGCCTGTCCGAGGCCCAGTCCACCGACCGGGCGCACGCGCTGGTCGAAGAGCTGACGCTCGCGCCGGTGCAATACCTCGACGCAGGCCAGCTTTCGGGCGGCCAGCGCAAGCTGCTGGAGTTCGGCATGTGCTTTATCGAGCCCCCGCTGATCGCCATGCTCGACGAACCTTTCGCTGCCGTCCACCCGGTGATGCGCGAGGTGATGGTCCAATTTATCCGCAAGCGCCACGCGCAGGGCGCGACCTTCCTTCTGGTGAGCCACGACATGCCGATCGTCGTGGACCTGTGCCAGAGCGCCGTCTGCATGAACGCGGGCCGTGTCATCGCCGCCGGCGACGTCCGCGCGGTCCTGCAGAACCACGACGTGATCGAAGCCTATCTGGGCAACAGCGACGCGCAAGGCGAAGCCGACCCGCCCAGCCTGCAGGTCCATTGACGTGAGCGACGCACAACTCCGGCCATTGCTGGAAATGCAGGGAGTGACAGCCGGCTATGCGCAGGACATCGACGTGCTCCGCGACATCAGCCTGCACGTCGACAGCGGCCGCATCACCGGCCTGATCGGCCTGAACGGCGCCGGCAAGTCCACCATCATCAAGACCATCTGCGGTTTCCTGCCGCCCAAGACCGGGACCATTGCCTACGACGGTCAGGACATTTCCGGCATTGCGCCGCATCGCCTGATCGACCTGGGGATCTGCTGCATCCCGCAAGAGTCCAGCCTGTTTCCCTATCTGTCCGTGCAGGACAACCTGACGTTGCCGCTGCTCGGGCGGCCCAGGCAATTCTCGGGCAAGTTGCGCCCGCGGCTGCAGGAAGTGTTCGAGCTCTTTCCAGCGCTGCACGAGAAGCGCTCGCAGCCGGCGGGCAGCCTTTCGGGAGGACAGCAAAAGCAGGTCGAATTCGCCAAGGCCTGGCTGCAGCAACCCAGGTTGTGCCTGATCGACGAACCCAGCATTGGCCTGTCGCCCAAGGTCTCCGAGGAGGTGTTCGTCTGGATCGCGAAATTCGCGCAGGCCGCAATGGGCATCCTGCTGATCGACCACAACGTGCGGCGCGTCGTGAAGATGTCGGACCGCATCTGCGTGCTGAGCCTGGGCAGGATCACCGCCGACGGCACGCCTGCCGACTTCGAGGGCGACCTGCACCAGCAGGTCCAGCAGTGGTTGGGACTGAACTTTTGACAGGTGGCAATGCCATCGCAGGCGGATGGAGTGCGCGTCGCACCTCAATGTTCGCCAGGTGGTCCATGGCCAAATGTCTTGCGCCGCCGCGGTCCAGTTGCTGAAGTTCCACAGCCGCGATCGAATCCGTTTTCGGGGCCAAGCCCAAGTCGAAAGCGGGCATCGGGGACGGCCTCCCGGAGCGCGACAGAGTAGAGTCGCGCGTGGGCGGCAGCCCGTCAACCATCGATCCATGAACAGACTTCAAGCCGAGTTGCAACGTCTCTACTTCTCGCACGACGTGCAGCGAGAGGTTCCGGGTTCCCAGGAGCCTGGCCTGATCGGCGCGGATGGGCGGGTGCGGGCGATGGTGCTGGAGCTTGCTCGGCCGGCCAGCTGGGAGGGTCTGGCGAAAGTATGGCGGGGCGTTCAGGTCGATCTGGCGCTGCCCGCCCCCGCGATCGCAGTCTCCGGCACCGACGGCTACCAGCTCTGGTTCTCCCTTTCGGAGCCCGTGCCGGTCGCTCGGGCGAACGCCTTTCTTGAGTCGTTGCGAATGCGTTATCTTGGCGATATTGCCCGGGACCGCATCGGGATGACGCCTTCTGTGCTGCCCCCGGTCGAGCGGGCACCCGGTCGCTGGTCGGCTTTCGTGGCGCCGGACCTGGCAACAGTGTTCGCGGACGAACCTTGGCTTGACCTTGCACCTGGTCCCGATGCGCAGGCGGACCTGTTGTCTCGACTCGAAAGCACGAAACCGGATGACTTGAAGCAGGCGCTGGAACGGCTCAAACCCGTTTTCACGCCGGTCGTGACGCAGCCGCAGGCAGCGGCTGTCGACAGTCCGGATCCAAGAGGCTTCCTGGTCGAGATCATGAACGATCGCGCCATGGAAATGCACCTGCGCATCGAAGCTGCGAAGGCACTCTTGCCCTACTTCGAGGCCCAGCGGCCGTGACCGGCACCGCCGCCGCCAGCGCACCCGTCGTGAAGACGCTCGGTAACGGGGTGAGACTGCTGGCCATCCCCCTTCCCCATGTGCAGAGCGCCAGCGTCGGCGTCTTCCTGCGGGTGGGTTCCCGGGACGAGACGCCTGCGACGAGCGGCATCAGCCATGTCCTGGAGCACATGGCTTTCAAGGGCACGGCGACCCGATCCGTGCAGGCCATCAACCTCGATGCGGAGCGACTGGGAGCCGACGTCAACGCCTTCACCAGCAAGGATACGACTGGCTATTTCATGACCGGCCTGGGCAGGCACGCGGACCAGTTCCTGGAGATGACGGCCGACATCGTCCTGAACAGCACCTTCCCCGAAGCCGAACTGGTGCGGGAGCTGGAAGTGATCCGGCAGGAGGCGATCGAGTCCCTGGAGGATCCGCAGGAGGGCTCGAGCGAGTTGCTGGACCGCGCCATCTGGGGCGACCACCCGATGGGCATGCCGGTGATCGGCAGCGTGAAGAACATTGAACGCTTTACCCGGGCAGACGTCATCGCGCACGTGAAGTCCCATTACGTGGCCGAAAAAACCGTGGTCACTGCGGCGGGAAATTTCGACGTCGAAACTTTCCTCGCCCTGGCCGAGCGGCTGTTTTCCGGCATGCCCCCATCCGCCGGTGGAATTGCGCCGGCGCCGGTGGCGCCGGCGGATTACATCGGGAGCGCCATGGGACGGCGCTTCGGCCAGGTGTCGCAGGTCTTCGTCAATCTGGCCTACCCCCTGGCGCCAGCGAAGGCGCAGGAGCTGGCGCAGCAGCGCTGGCGACTCGTCGGATCGGTGGCGGCGATCCTGTTCGGAGGCGGCATGTCCGCGCCGCTGACGGACACCATTCGTGAGCGGCTCGGTCTTGCCTACACGGCCGAATCGAGCACG
>JACMQP010000073.1 GCA_014376915.1 Ramlibacter sp. | reverse complement strand
GCCGCGGCAGTCACCGGCGCGAAGTTGCGGCTGAAGAAGCCGTCGCCCTGCGCCACCACAACCAGCGTCCTGGCGATGCGCTTGACGGCCGCGAAAGCCGCCAGCGTGTGCATCACCATCGGCCTGCCGGCGATGGGTTCGTACTGCTTCGGGCCCTGGGTGCCGGCACGGCTGCCGTTGCCGGCGCAAGGGATCAGCGCGAAAAAGCGGGTATTGGGAGCATTGACAGTCATGGGCTTGGCCTCATTCTAGAATCGAGACCAACACCCCGCCCTGCTCAGGCGGGGTGTTTCCTATTTTTTTGCGGCCATTTGATGGATTTACCCAGACTAACTCCCGGCAAACGGTACACCCTGCCCCGCCCACCCGGCTCCGCCGATGCCCTGCTGCTGGCCCAACTGGCCGACCGCGAAAAGACGGGCGGCCGGATCACCGCCATCGTCACGGCCGACGCCACCGACGCCCAGCGCCTGCTCGACGAACTCTCGTTTTTCGCGCCTGAGCTGCGGACCTGCCTGTTTCCGGACTGGGAGACGCTGCCCTACGACACCTTCTCGCCGCACCAGGACCTAATCAGCGAGCGGCTCGCCACGCTGTGGCGCATTTCCCAGGGCGAAGCGGACGTGGTCATCGTTCCGGCCACCACCGCTTTGTACCGGGTCGCACCGCCACAGTTTCTCGCAGGCTACACCTTCCACTTCCAGGTCAAGCAGAAGCTCGAGGAATCGAAGTTGAAAGCCCAGCTGACACTCGCCGGCTACAGCCACGTGACGCAGGTGGTGAGTCCCGGCGAATACGCCGTGCGCGGCGGCCTCATCGACCTGTTCCCGATGGGTTCGCCGGTGCCCTTCCGGGTCGACCTGTTCGACGACGAGATCGACTCGATCCGCACCTTCGACCCCGGCAGCCAGCGCAGTCTGTATCCGGTGCCGGAAGTGCGGCTGCTGCCGGGCCGCGAGTTCCCGATGGACGACGACGCCCGCGCGCGGTTTCGCAACCGCTGGCGCGAGTTGCTGGAAGGCGACCCGACCCGCAGCCGAATCTACAAGGACATGGGCAACGGCGTCGCCACCGCCGGCATCGAGTACTACCTGCCGCTGTTCTTCGAGGAGACTGCTTCGGTGTTCGACTACCTTGGCGAACAGGCCACGGTGGTGCTGCACGGCGACCTGGAGCCGGCGTTTCAGCATTTCTGGCAGGACACGCGCGAGCGCTACCAGCTGGTCCAGGGCGATCCCGAGCGGCCGGTGCTGCCGCCGGAATCGCTGTTCCTGTCCAGCGAGCAGTTCTACGCGCGAGCCAACGAGCATTCGCAGCTGTCGCTGCGGCCGTCGGTCGAGGACGTGGCCGAGAGCGCCGTGTTCCAGAAGCTGCCCGAGATGTCCGTCGTCCGCGGCGCCGAAGAACCGCTGGCCCGCTTCAAGGATCACCTGCGCAACACGCAGAACCGGGTGCTGGTGCTGGCCGAGAGCGATGGCCGCCGCGAAAGCCTGCTGGACTTCCTGCGCGCCAGCCATCTGGCGCCGCCGGCCTTCGATTCCCTCGAGGAATTCGAGGCCAGCGACGAAACGATCGGCATCGCGACGGCGCCGCTGAACGCCGGCTTCAGCTGGCTGGAAAGCGGCATCGACTTCGTCACCGAGACCGAACTGTTTGCGGCTGGGCCCACCACCCGCCGGCGCAAGAAGCAGGAGCAGGTCAGCGATGTCGAGGCGCTGATCAAGGACCTGTCGGAGCTGAATGTCGGCGACCCGGTAGTGCACGCCCAGTACGGCATCGGCCGTTACCGGGGCCTGATCAACATGGACCTGGGTCAGGGCAGGAACGAAGACGGCACGCCGTCGCTGCAGGAGATGCTGCATCTCGAATACGCCGACAAGGCCACCCTCTATGTGCCGGTCAGCCAGCTGCATCAGATCAGCCGCTACACCGGCGTTTCCGCCGACGAGGCGCCACTGCACCGATTGGGTTCCGGCCAGTGGGAAAAGGCCAAGCGCCGCGCGGCGGAACAGGTGCGCGACACCGCGGCCGAACTGCTCAACATCTATGCCCGCCGCGCCCTGCGCGAGGGCCACGCTTTCCGCTATTCGGCCCAGGACTACGAAAGCTTCGCCATCGACTTCGGCTTCGAAGAGACGGCCGACCAGAACGCTGCGATCCATGCCGTGATCCACGACATGATCTCGCCGCGCCCGATGGACCGGCTGGTCTGCGGCGACGTCGGCTTCGGCAAGACCGAGGTGGCGCTGCGGGCCGCCTTCATCGCCATCACCGGCGGCAAG
>JACMQP010000480.1 GCA_014376915.1 Ramlibacter sp. | reverse complement strand
CGTCTTCGCGCCGGGCGCCGAGTTCGGACCCGCCAAGCGCTGGCCGCCGGCGCACTTCGCGCAGCTGGCGAACCTTCTCGATCGGCCGGCTGTTCTGCTCGGTTCTGCCAAGGAAGCGGTTTTGTGCGAGGAGATCTCCCGCCTCGCCCCCGGCAAGTGCCTGAACCTGGCAGGCAAGACAGCCCTCAACGAGGCCTTCGCCCTGATCGCCGGCGCGCATGCCGTCGTCAGCAACGACTCCGGCCTGATGCACGTCGCCGCCGCGTTCGGCGTGCCGCAAGTGGCGCTGTTCGGCTCGTCCAGTCCGCTGCACACGCCGCCGCTCAACGACCGCGCGCGGGTGCTGTGGCTGAAGGACGATCCCGCCTACCAGCCGCCGCTCGATTGCTCGCCCTGCTTCGAGCGCGAGTGCCCGCTGGGCCACACCCGCTGTCTGGTCGATCTGACGGCCGGGCGAGTCGCCGCCGCCTTGCTGTCATCGCGGCCCTGAGCCGGGATCCAGACGCTTCGATGGAGAGCTATTCCGTCGATCGGGAAAGCGGCAGCCGTTCCGTTGTTAACTGTCTTCAGCCCGGCATGACAACTCAGGCGCCGAGGATCTGCGTCGCACCGGCGGTCATGCGCTCGATCACTTCCGCCGCCGGCGGCAGGTCGTGGATCAGGCCCACGGCCTCGCCGACAGTCGCGTGGGCGCGCGTGAAGTCGCCGGCCTGCACTCCGGCGTCGTAGTCGGCCCGCGCTTCTTCCACCGATGGGTGCGACGCGGCGAGCTTGCCTTCCCACTTGCGGTGCAGGTCGTTGCGGATGGCGCGGAAGTCGTACGGCGCCGGCCAGTTCTTGCGGCGCAGGATGTCGAACACGCTGCTGCGCGCGGTGCCGTCGCCGTTGGTCGCGACCGCCAGCTGCTTGGCGCCGGCCTGCGCCAGACTTTCCTGCGTCGCCCACAGACGCGAGCCTACCAGCGCGCCATCGGCGCCCAGCACGCGAACGGCGGCCAGCGTGCGGCCGTCCGCGACGCCGCCCGCCGCCAGCAGCAGGGTCTGCGGCGAATGCGCGGCCAGCCAGTCGGCCAGCTCCGGCACCAGGGTGATCGTCGCGCGCGCATTCAGGGCGTGCATGCCGTGGCCGCCGGCCTCGCCACCCTGGCCGATGATCACCGTCGCGCCGGCTTCCAGCGCGATCGGCACCTGCTCGAGACGCTGCACCTGGAACAGCAGCTCGGCGCCGGCGGCGGCGACCCGCTGCGCATAGGGCCGCGGGTCGCCGAACGACAGCATGATGGCGCGCGGCTTGCGCTCCAGGACCCAGTCGAGCGCCGACGCATCCTGGTCCAGCTTCCACACGATAAAGCCGCAGCCGATGCGGTCGGTGTCCGCCGCCGCCTGCGCCAGCGCGTATTCCCGCTGCGTCCACGCCAGCTCGCCGTAGCCACCGCCCACCAGTCCCAGCGCGCCGGCGCGGGCGCAGGCCGCCGCCAGCGCGCCCCCGGCGGCGAGCGCCATCGGCGCGAGGGCGACGGGTGAGCGCAGGCCGAAGCGCTGGCAGAAACGGGAGTTCAGGGGAATGCCCATCGCCGGATGGTACCTGCCGCGCCGGACCCGGGCGGCGCCGGCCCCACCGGTGTGCAAAGCTCCGGCAGGGTCTAGTGCAACGCGTGCCGCGGCACGCAGATCGTGAAGACGCAGCCAGTGCCCGGGAGGTTGCGCACGCTCAGGGTACCGCCGTCGGCTTCCACGCTTTGCCGGGCAATCGACAGCCCGAGCCCGAGGCCGGACTTGTCGTTGCCGCGCTGTACGAACGGCACGAACATCGCTTCCACCACGCCGGGCGCAAGTCCCCCGCAATGGTCCGAGACCTCGATGATCACGTGGGCGCCGAAAGCCAGCGCATTCAGCGTCACTGCGGTCCGCGGCCGGGTGAACTTGAATGCGTTCTGCAACACGTTGGCCAAGGCCGCCAGCAGCAACTCGCGGTTGCCGTACACGCCCAGGGCCGGATCGACGGGCGCGACCGTGAAGGGAGAGCCGGTCGCGGTCGCGTCGAGCTCGGCCGCGTGCTGCGCGTCCGTGATGAAGCCGGCCAGCGAAAACGTCCGTCGCTCGACCGCTGCGTTGTCCCGCACTTCCTCGATCGACCGGGTGATCAGGCGCTCGAGCGCGGCCAGGCTGCGCTTGAGGACCGCGCCGGTGGCGCCGCCCAACGTCATGTTGCCCAGTTCGAGCGCGCTGACGGCAAGCGTCGCAGTGCTCAGGGCGTTGCGCAGTTCGTGGGCCAGGAAGCCGACCCGCTCGTTGGCATCGGTGCGCTGCTGCAGGGCAAGCGTGGCGTCGCGTTGCGAACTGAACGCGGACACGGCGTCGGCAATGGCGTTGTCCAGGCAGCGGTTGAGGGTGCGGAATTCGTCGACGGCGAACGGCGCGTCGCGTTCGAAGGCCAGGTCAGTGATGGCTTGGCACAGGTCGCCATAGTCGTGCACGACCTGTGCCACTGAAAAGCCGAGCTTGAGCAGTTCCTTGCCGTGGGCGGCCGCGACTCGGCCGATTTCGGACAAGGCCATCGAATCGCCGCCCGAAGGCCCCGAAATCCGCAGGCTTTCCCCGGCTTCTTCGCCTTCCTCGGCCTCGAGCGTGCGGGTCAGCTGCTCAAGGAACATCGGGACGCCACTGGCGAGTTGAATCGGCGTGGCGTCGCGCCGGGGCCGCTGCGCGACCTTGGTCTTGCAGCGCGCAATCAACTCGTCGCGGTTGTTGGAGAGGAAATGAGACATCATGGTTGCAAGCATGGTGGCGAGCCGTGTCCGGGGTGTCTGTACGGTACCGCACCCTGCCGCGCCGGGGGCAAAAAAACAGCCACCTCGCGGTGGCTGTATCAAGTCCTTGGAAGGACGTCGTTGGGAGACCTGGAGCGGGCGTGGAGCCCGCTTCGCTACGGCCTTATCTTGGTGATCTTTCGCGTTCGCGGTGAGTCCCGGCGGACTCTCTTACAGTGAATTACACCTCGTGACAGGGACGCTGAGAACGAAAACGGCCCCACCTCCAGGCTGGTCATCGCAGCGCACGCTGCCGTGGTGCCGGGTTGCGATCGAGCGCACCAGCGCCAGCCCCAGGCCGACGCCGCCGGCCCGCTCGCTGGCGCCAGGCAAGCGGTAGAACGGCTCGAAGATCCGCTCCCGCTCAGCCGGCGGGACGCCCGGGCCGTGGTCACCAACCCGCAGCACTGCCTGCGACCCTTCGCGCGTCACCTCGACGGTGACCGGGCCGTCGCTGTAGCGGCGGGCGTTTTCAAGCAGGTTGCGGATGGCCCGCCGCAGCAGCCGCGACACGCCGTCCACCACGATCGCCCGGCCCTGGTTCACCTCGACCAGCTCGGCGCAGGCCCGGGCGCATTCCTCGGCCGCCAGCCCCGTCAGGTCGACCTGCTCGATCGTCCCGATGTCGCTTTCGCTGGCGTCGAGGCGGCTGGCCAGCAGGATCTCGTCGATCAGCTGGTCGAGCTCGGCGATGTTGCGCGAGATTTCCGCGCGCGAGCCGATGGTGGACTCGCCGTCCATCAGCTCCAGTCCCATGCGGATCCGCGCCAGTGGCGAGCGTAGCTCGTGCGAGGCATTGGCCAGCAGCGACTTGTGGGTCTTGACGAGTGTCTCCACCCGCTCGGCGGCGTGGTTGAAGCGGCGCGCCAGGAAGGCCACTTCGTCGGTGCCGCCTTCCTTTACCCGCACGCTCAGGTCGCCTTCGCCCCAGCGCTCGACGCTGCGCCGGAGGTCTTCAAGCCGCTGGGTCAGGCGCCGGATGATGGGATAAGTGCCGATCGCCACCGCCAGCGCCACGATGCCGAACAACCAGAACAGGCTTTCGGGACCGCGGGTCCAGGCCCAGGGCCGCGGCGGCGGGCCCTCGCCGACCCGGCGCGCCCGCGGCGGGATCTGGACCACCAGCGTGCTGCCGTCGTTCATCGCCACCTGGAACTCCACACCCTGGCCCGGCACCCGCACCGGCCGCTGCCTGGTTTGTCCGAGCACGTCGCCGGCCTCGTTGCGGATGAAGAGCTCGCGCGCGGGCGACTGTTCGGCGTTGGCGCGCCAGAGCCAGCCGAACGCGAACGTGAGCAGGCCGACGGCGACCACCACGGCCAGCCAGATGCGAAGGTAGATCGGAAACCGCATGCAGTCTCGGCGCGCGGACGTCAGTCCTGCTGCTTGGCAAACACGTAGCCGACGCCGCGCACGGTCAGGATCCGCTTGGGGCTCTTCGCATCGACTTCGATCGCGGCGCGGATGCGGCCCATGTGGACGTCGATCGAGCGGTCGAATGCTTCCAGCTCGCGACCGCGCACCGCTTCCATGATCTGGTCGCGCGTCAGCACCCGGCCGGCGCGCTCGGCCAGCGCGATCAGCAGGTCGAACTGGTAGGAGGTGAGATCGCAGACCTGGTCGCCGACCATGACGGTGCGGGCATCGCGGTCGATCTCCAGCGAACCGAAGCGCAGCAGCTTGGCGGCGGGCGCCGAGCCCTCGCTGCGCCGGCGCAGGATGGCGCGGATGCGCGCCAGCAGCTCGCGCGGCTCGAAGGGCTTGGGCAGGTAGTCGTCCGCGCCCAGCTCGAGGCCGACGATGCGGTCCATCGGGTCGCCCTTGGCGGTCAGCATCAGCACCGCCACCTTGCCGACTTCACCGGGCATGGCGCGCACCCGGCGGCAGACTTCCAGTCCGTCCATGTCGGGCAGCATGAGGTCCAGGATCAGCAGGTCCACCGGCACGCCGCCGGGCGGGTCCTGCAGCAGGGCCATGCCGGACCTGGCATCCAGCGCGTGCGTGACGGTGTAGCCGGAACGTTCGAGGTACTCGCCCACCATCTGCGCGAGGCGGGCGTCGTCTTCGATCATCAAGAGTTGCTGCATACCGCAATGGTAAAGGCCATGGCATGGGGAAGCGGCCATCTTGGCGACGGTGCGGCAAGTGCGCTTGTCGCGGCGGTAAAGTTAGGTAAATGAGCCGGTGCATGCGCTGGACCCACTGGCGCTGGCGGCGCTGGCCGCCTGATCAGCGCCTCTGGATCCGCGATGCCAGCCACACCAGCACCAGCACCGGCACGCCCAGCAGCGCGGTGCCGGTGAAGAAGTTGGCGTAGCCGAAGGCGTCGACGTACTTGCCCGAATAGCCCGCCAGGAATTTCGGCAGCAGCAGCATCATCGAGCTGAACAGCGCGTACTGCGTCGCCGAATAGGTCACGTTGGTCAGGCTGGAGAGGTAGGCGATGAAGGCCGCCGAGGCAAT
>JACMQP010000479.1 GCA_014376915.1 Ramlibacter sp. | reverse complement strand
GCAAGTGCTGGTCGGGCATCGGGTTGGCCGGATGGGTGCGCGGGCCTGCCTGCACCGCCGTGGCGGATTTTTCCTTGCCCCGGGACTTGCCCGATGCGGCCTGGTCCTTGCGGTCCTGCTCCAGTTGCAGTTCGCGCTGCTTGTCGGCGACGGCGTCGGCGTCGTCGCCGCGTCCCGCGTTGCGGGCGGTCGGTCTGGCCATAAATATTCCTTGCTGGTTGACACTGCCGACTATCGCGGCGGGCGCGCGGCCCGGCTGTCAAACAATGCAGAAGCGGCGCGTCGGAACGCGCCTACAGCCAGCCGTCACCGGACCCGTCAACGGCTGAGTTCGAGCCGCGCGACCCGCCAGGCGCACAGCGTCCCCAGCACGGCCAGCAGCGCCGCGACGCCGAACATCGCCTGGAAGCCGAAGCGCGAGGCCAGAGCACCGCCGGCCAGCACGCCGACCACGCCTCCCACGCCATAGCCGATGACGGTGAACAACGCCTGTCCGCGGCCGCGCAGGCGGCCGGGGAAGTGGCGGCTGACCATTGCGATGCAGGCGGTGTGGTGCGTGGCGAAGGTGAGCGCGTGCAGCGCCTGCGCGACGAACAGCGCCAGCAGCGAGCCGCCGAGGCCGCCGGTCAGCGCCATCCGCAGCACCATGGCCGCGCCGCAGACCACCAGCCACCGGGCCATCGGCAGCCGCGAGATGAACCGGCCCTGGCCGAAGAACCAGCCGATCTCCACGACGACCGAGACCGCCCACAGCCCGCCGATCATGGCCTTGTTGTAGCCCAGCGCGTCGAGATAAAGCGACAGGAAGCCGTAGATGGCGAAGTGCGCCATGACGTGAAACAGCAGCGAGGCGAAGAACCAGCGCACCGCCGGCTGCCGCAGCACCGGCGCGACCGGTTCGCGCGCCAGGGCGCCGTGCGCCGCAGGTTTCTCCCGGGCATCCGGCAACAGGAAAGTGCACAGCAACACCAGCGCCAGGGTGGCCACTGACCACGCCGGGAAGCTGCGCATGCCGAAGCGCTCGAACCAGGCGCCGGCCAGGAACACGGTGAGCAGGAAGCCGGCCGAGCCCCACAGCCGCACGCGGCCGTAGCGGCCCCAGTCGCCGGCCACCAGATGGGCCATGGCCGCTTCGGTCAGCGACATCATCGAGCTGGTGTGGGTGAACAGCAGCAACAGCACCAGCCCGACCCACCATGGCCCGCCGTTGAACCACAGACCCGCGGACGCGATCAGCGCCACACCGGCGCTGATGCGCAGCAGCCGCACCCGCTCCCCGGTGTGGTCCGACAGCGCGCCCCACGCGTAAGGCGCGAACACGCGGGTGAAGGACTGCACCGAGGCCAGCAGGCTGATGACGACGATGGGAAAGCCCAGGTCCTTCAGCCACAACGGAAGGTAGGGGTTGAAGAATCCGATGTGCGCGAAATAGCTCGCGGACAGCGCCGCGAACGGCACCAGCGGACTGCGCTCGCGCATCCGCTACAGGAACGAAGCCTCGATCGGCGGCAGCGGCGGATCGACGTCGGCGTTCTGGGCCCGGTGGCGCAGGGCGTGTTCCATCACCACCAGCGCCAGCATGGCCTCGGCGATCGGCGTCGCGCGGATACCGACGCAGGGATCGTGCCGGCCTTTGGTGACCACCTCGGTCGCCTCGCCCTTGACGTTGATCGTCTCGCGCGGACTGATGATCGAACTGGTCGGCTTGACCGCGATCGACACTTCCAGGTCCTGCCCGGTGCTGATGCCGCCGAGCACGCCGCCGGCGTTGTTGGTGCGGAAACCCTGCGGCGTCATCGAGTCGCCGTGGCTGGTGCCGCGCTGCACCACGCTGGCGAAGCCGGCGCCGATCTCCACACCCTTGACGGCGTTGATGCCCATCATCGCCCAGGCGATGTCGGCGTCGAGCTTGTCGTACAGCGGCTCGCCCAGGCCGGGCGGCACGGCGCACGCTGTGACGCGGATACGGGCGCCGCAGGAGTCGCCGGCCTTGCGCAGGCTGTCCATGTAGCTCTCCAGCGCCGCGACGTCGGCCACTGGCGCAAAGAAGGGATTGTTTGGCACATGGTCCCAGCTCTCGAACGGAATGACGACGTCGCCGATCTGCGTCATGCAGCCGCGGAACACGGTGCCGTACTTCTGGGCCAGCCACTTCTTTGCGACTGCGCCGGCCGCGACCATCGGCGCGGTCAGCCGCGCCGATGCGCGGCCGCCGCCGCGCGGGTCGCGCAGGCCGTACTTCTGCAGGTAGCTGTAGTCGGCGTGGCCAGGCCGGAAAATCTGGGCGATCTCGCTGTAGTCCTTGCTGCGCTGATCGGTGTTGCGGATCAGAAGGCAGACCGGCGTCCCGGTGGTTTTGCCCTGGTAGACGCCGGACAGGATCTCGACCCGGTCTTCTTCCTG
>JACMQP010000478.1 GCA_014376915.1 Ramlibacter sp. | reverse complement strand
TGATGACGGTATCCGGTCGGCGAAGCAACGCATGGTTTCCGGGTCATGCCCGGGACGACGGATCACTGCCGCGATGACAGTGCGGCCTTCGCCTTCGCCGCTTCCTCCTCCCGCAGCCGCAGCACACGCCTTTGCACCTTGCCGGTCGTCGTCATCGGCAGGGCTTCGATGAACTCGATTTCCTTGGGATATTCGTACGGCGCGAGTTTGCCCTTCACGTGCAGCTGCAGTTCGGTGATGAGCCGCGCATCGAAATCGGCCAGGTTGCCGCCCAGCGCCGCGCGCGCCGCAAGGTAGTCCGGCGCGAGCACGACAAACGCCTTGACCACCGCGCCGCGGTCGGCGTCGGGCCTGGGCACGACGGCGGCGTTGAGCACCGCCGGGTGTTTGACCAGGCAGTTCTCGATCTCGCCCGGGCCGATACGGTAGCCGGCGGCCTTGAAGACATCGTCGGCGCGGCCCTGGTACCAGAGGTAGCCATCCCCGTCGCGGGTGGCGAGGTCGCCGGTGCGGCACCAGTCGCCGGTGTACTTGGCCCGCGTCGCCTGCTCGCGCTTCCAGTAACCGAGGAAGAAGATCGGGTCCGGGACGCCATGGATGTCGAACCGGTTCAAGGCGACGTCGCCGGCCACGCCGACCGCGCATTCGTTGCCGTCGTCGTCGATCACCGCGACGCGGTGGCCGGGATAGGCCTTGCCCATGCTGCCGGGTCGCGCCGGCCAGCCGATGCAGGACGACGTGGGAGCCTCAGGCGCGCAGGCCGCATTCATGCTGCAGTTGCCGACCACGTAGTTGATCTCGGTCTGGCCGAACATCTCGTTGACGATCACGCCGAGCTGGTCGCGGCAGTAGCCGAACACCGCGTCGCCCACCGCCTCCCCGGCGCTCATCATCGCCTGCAGCGCGAGCTTGAACTGCCGGCGCGGCTCGGGATAGGCCTTCATCATCGCCTTCAGCGCCGTCGGGAACAGGAAGGTGTGGGTCACGGCCTGCTCCTGCAGCAGCGTGAAGGCCAGCTCGGGGCTGAAGCGGGCGTTGCAGGCAACGATAGGACGGCCGAAGTAGAGAGTCGGCAACAGCGCATCCATCAAGCCGCCGGTCCAGGCCCAGTCCGCCGGCGACCAGAACACCGCATCCGACTTGCTGTTGGTCTTGCCGTCGAACCCGAACCAGTTCTGGCTGCAGACGAAACCCGGCAGGTTACCGATCAGCGCGCGATGCGGCAGGTACGCGCCCTTGGGCGGGCCGGTCGTCCCGCTGGTGTAGATCAGGATCGCGCCTTCATCGGCCTTGGTCTGCATCGCCGTGAAACTCGCAGGCTGCTGCGCCAGCGCCGCTTCCCAATCGAGGTCGACGCCGCGCCCCGCGGTGCCGACGCCGATCAACGTGCGCAGCGCCGGACAGACGCTGCGCACCTGCTGCAGGTTGGCAATCGAACTGTCGTCGCAGATCGCGATCACCGCCTCGCTGTCCTGCAGCCGGTATTCCAGCGCTTCGGGCCCGAACAGCATCGACAGCGGCATCGCCACCGCGCCCAGCTGAAAGACTGCCATGTAGGCGATCGCCGTTTCGAAGCGCTGCGGCATGACGATGGCCACGCGGTCGCCGCGCCTGACGCCGAGCGAGCGCAGCAGCCCGCTGGCGCGGTTGGCGCGCTCCTGCAGCTGCGCATACGAAAGCGTCCGGTGCGTCCCGCTGGCGCCGTGGGCACGGATCGCCACCCGCCGGGCGGCATCCGGCCGCTGCGCCCAGCGGCCGCAGCAGGCCTGCGCGATGTTGAACCGTTCCGGCACCTGCCAACGGAACGCTGCGTGCATGGCGCGGTGGTTGTCGCCCGCTTGACGATCGTGCATCAGCCTGTCTCCTATGATTCGCAGCAATGTACCAAGCCCGCCGATCCTCCCGCACCGAGTTCGTCCCGATCCGCAACCTGCGCTACCACGTGCGCGTCTGGGGCGAACCCGGCGCGGGCAAGGTGCCGCTGGTGATGGTGCACGGCTGGATGGACGTCGGCGC
>JACMQP010000477.1 GCA_014376915.1 Ramlibacter sp. | reverse complement strand
GCGCGCCGCTCTCACCATGCTGGCCGACCCGGTGCTGTCCGGATGGGTGCAGGAGCGGCTCGACGCGCGCGTCAGGCATTTGCTGATCGACGAGTTCCAGGACACCAATCCGCTGCAGTGGCAGGCGTTGCACTCCTGGCTTTCAGGCTACGCGGGCGCTGGCGGCGACGTCCCCGGCGTCTTCATCGTCGGCGATCCCAAGCAGAGCATCTACCGCTTTCGCCGCGCCGAGCCCCAGGTGTTCCGCGCCGCGCAGGAATTCGTGGCCCAGGTGCTGGGCGGCGACCGCCTGAGCTGCGACCACACCCACCGCAACGCGCCGGCGATCATGGCGACGGTGAATGCAGTAATGGGCGCGGCGCAGGCGCAGGGCAACTACGAGGGCTTTCGTCCGCACACCACGGCTTCCCGCGAAAGCGGCGCGGTGGCGCGGCTGCCGCAGATTCCGCGCGAGATCCTGGAGACCACTCCGGCTGAGGCCGAACCGGCGGACTGGCGCGACAGCCTGACGACGCCGCGCGAGCTGCCCGAGGAAAAACTGGTCACGCTCGAATGCCGCCAGGCCGCTGCGTGGGTCGCGCAGCAGATCGCGCAGGGCGTGGCGCCACAGCAGATCATGGTGCTGGCGCGGCGGCGCGACCGGCTGGGGGCGATGGAGGAACAGTTGCGGTTGCTGCACATTCCGGCCCAGCAACCCGAGAAGGCGGACCTGTGCGATGCGCCCGAGGTGCAGGACCTCACGGCGCTGCTCGACGTGCTGGTGTCGCCGACCCATGACCTGTCGCTGGCGCGGGCCTTGAAGTCGCCGCTGTTCGGTGTCGGCGACGGCGAGCTCGTGCAGATCGCGCTGCTGGCGCGGCAGGCGCAGGAGCAGGGCCAGCCGCGGCCCTGGTTCGACCTGATCCAGCAGCCGCAGCTCGACAGCGCAGCGCTGCGCCAGGCCGGCGAACGGCTCACGCGCTGGAAGGCGCTGGTCGACCGGCTGCCGCCGCACGACGCCCTCGACGCCATTTACCACCAGGGCGACGTGCTGGCGCGGTTCGCGGCGGCGGCGCCGCAGGCCTTGCGCGGCAAGGTGCTGGCCAACTTGCGCGCCTTGCCGGGTGCGGCGCTGCAGGTCGACGGCGCGCGCTATGCCACGCCTTATGCGTTCGTCCGTGCGCTCAAGGCCGGCGGGATCCGTGCGCCGGCCAGTGGCCGGGCCGATGCCGTCAGCCTGCTCACCGTGCACGGCGCCAAGGGCCTGGAAGCGCCGGTGGTGCTGATGCTGGACACCGACGCGCCGCCGGCCAGGGCCGAGACCATGGGCGTGATCGTCGAGTGGCCGGGCGAGGCGCCGGCGCCGTGGCGCTTCGCTTTCATCGCCAGCGAGAGCCGGCCGCCGCCGTGCAGCGCGGAAGCGCTCGAAGTCGAGAAGGCCGCCCGGCAGCGCGAGGAACTCAACGCGTTGTATGTCGCGATGACGCGGGCCCGCCGCCTGCTGGTGCTCTCGTCGGTGCAGCCGCATCAGTGCGCGGACGGCAGCTGGTGGCAGCGGCTGGTGCCGTTCAGCGAAGCGCTGACGGCGCCGCCTTCGCCAGCCGCAGCGGGGGCGATCGACGCAAGGCAGGGCGGTCCAATCGCGCTGGCGGTGGTGCCGATGAAGCACGGTGGCGAGTTGCCGGCCGACGCGCTGGCCGTGCCGGTGGCCGCTTCGCCCGAGTCGCGCTTCGGCCAGGCAGTGCACTTGCTGCTCGAGCGCTGGACGCCCGGCGGGGAAGCCTTTCCCGCAGCGCAGCTGCGCCGGGCGGCGCGCGATTTCAAGCTCGACCCGGTCCAGGTTCGCGAGGCGGCGGCGATGGCGCGCCGCGTTCTGAAAGGCGAGGGCGCCTGGGCCTGGGAGGGCGACGCGGTCGACTGGCAGGGCAACGAGGTCGCCCTGCTGCACGAGGGCGAACTGCTGCGGCTGGACCGGCTGGTGCGACGGCGCGGCAGCGGCGAGTGGTGGGTTTTCGATTACAAGTCGGCGGCGCAACCGCACCAGCAGGCCGAGCTGCTGGCGCAATTGCGCCGCTATCGCGAGGCCGTTGCCGCGGCCAGCGGCGGGGCCGCGGTCCGGGCCGCATTCCTGACCGGCCAGGGCCGGCTGCTGGAGATCGAATGAAAAACGCCATCGTGATTGGCGCTGGCCCGGCGGGCCTCATGGCGGCCGGGGCGCTGGCGCAGGCCGGGGTACAGGTCGACGTGCACGACGCCATGCCCTCGGCCGGACGCAAGTTCCTGCTGGCCGGCCGCGGCGGCCTGAACCTGACGCACTCCGAGCCGTTCGAGCTGTTCGCGTCGCGCTTCGGCGCACGGCGTGCGCAGGTCGAGCCCTGGCTGCGGGACTTCGGCGCCGAGCAATTGCGGGCCTGGGCCGGCGAACTCGGCGTCGCCACCTTCGTCGGCAGCTCCGGCCGCGTCTTCCCGGCGGAAATGAAGGCGGCGCCGTTGTTGCGGGCCTGGCTGCAGCGCCTGCGCGCAGCCGGCGTGCGCTTCCACATGCGGCAACGCTGGACCGGCTGGGCGCCGTCGGGGGCGTTGCAGTTCTCG
>JACMQP010000476.1 GCA_014376915.1 Ramlibacter sp. | reverse complement strand
GCAGGTGCGGCACCGCCGCTTGCGGGTGGACATGAAGCAGCCGGACGGGGGCGTCGTCTCCACCATCGCCAGTCCCTTGCGGCTGTCGGAGACCCCGCCTGCGTATGTCCGTACCCCGCCTGCCCTGGGCGATTCAACGGATCAGGTGCTGCGGGAAGTGCTGGCGTATGACGCCCAGCAGATCGCCGCGCTCCGCGATTCGCGCGTCGTCTGAGCTGCCAGGCGTGCGCTGATCGCCGAACACGGCATCGCCTGGATGCTGCCCGGATGGTGATTCCTAGGAGGCCTGGGCACTCCCCAGCACCTCGGCCTCGGACTGTTTGAGAAGCGCTTTCAGCAGGGGTGGCGAGAAGCGCCGCTGGGCCGAGATGGCGTAAAAGCTCTCATACAGGTCCGGCACCACGCCGTACTCCACCAGCCGCCCGGTGCGCAGCTCGTCCTGCACCACCACCGTGGGCAGCAACGCCACGCTGTCGGAGTCGCGCGCCAGCAGGCGCAGCAGCGCCATGTCGTCCACCTCGGCGCGCAGCCGGTAGCGGATGCCGAGTTGCTCGCACATCAGGTCGAAGCCGGCACGGATGTCGTTGTCGCGCCCGGGCAGCAGCAGCGGCACGTCGGCCAGTTCCTCGGGAAAGCGGAACGCCTTGCGCTTGGGGCGGGGCTTGCCCACCAGGCTGACCGGCTGGCGCGCGATGCGCTGGCAGCGCCACGGGTTGTCGGTGCTGGCGTGCACACGCTGGTTCGACAGGATCAGGTCCAGCGTATGGACGCGCAGCCGCGCCAGCAGGTCGACCAGGCTGCCCGACTGCAGGACCAGTTCGACGTCGGCGCGCTCGAGCAGCGGCCGCAGGAAGTTCTCCTGGAAGTTGCGTGACAGCGTGGCCACGGCGCCGATGCGCAGCACCTGGCGTTCCTCGCGGCGGCCCTCGCGCAGCAGCGCCGTCAGCTCCGCCCCCGCGGCGAAGATCGAATCGGCATAGCCCAGCGCCAGCTGCCCGGCTTCGGTGAGCTGCAACCCACGCCCGACCCGGGCGAACAGCGGCTGGCCGAGCTGCTCTTCCAGCTGCCTGATCTGCGCCGACAGCGCCGACTGCGACACGTGCAGCCGCAGGGCGGCGCGCGTGAGATTGCCCTCCTTGGCCACGGCCCAGAAGTAATGCAGGTGATGGAAGTTCAGGCGTGGCACGTTTCAACCGTTCTTTTTTACAGCACGGATTGTGCCGAACAAAGTATTTTACGGAATTGTCGCCGGTCGGCACAGTGCGAGGACTGCCTCACCGGACCCGCTCATGAACCCGTCCCCCGATAGCGCCTTCACTCTGCCGATCTGGCACGCCGCCCTGGTCATGGGCCCGGCGCTCGCGGCCCTTGGCGCGGCACTTTTCGCCGGGCCCGCGGTTTCCACTCACGCCGCGTGGCGGGCCGCCCGGTTGGCGGCATCGGCTGGCGTCGGCTGCGCCGCCCTGTCACTGGCTGCGGTGTTGTCCGGCTCACAGGGCTCAGGCTACAGCCTGCGCGCCGATGCTGTCGGCAGCACGGTGATGCTGCTGGTGGCGTTTGTCGGCTGGGTCATCGTGCGTTATTCGCAGGCCTACCTGAGCGGCGAGGGGCAAGAGCGGCACTACGTGCGCTGGCTGATGGCCACGCTTGGGACGGTGGGCGTGGTGGTCGCCACCAACCATGTGCTGGTGCTGGCGCTGGCCTGGACGGCCACCAGCCTGGCGTTGCATCGGCTGCTGACCTTCTTCGCCGACCGGCCTCCAGCGGTGGTGGCGGCGCACAAGAAGTTCATCGTCGGCCGCGCGGCCGACCTGTGCATGCTGGTCGCCGCCGCCCTGCTGTTCCAGGCGTTCGGCACGTTGCACATCGACCAGATCGCGCGGCAGGCGGCCACGGCCGCACAACTGCCCTGGGCCGCCCACGCAGCGGCAGTGCTGATCGCATGCGCCGCGCTGCTGAAGTGCGCGCAGCTGCCCTTCCATGGATGGCTGATCCAGGTAATGGAGGCGCCTACCCCGGTCTCGGCGTTGTTGCATGCGGGCGTGGTCAACCTGGGCGGTTTCGTGCTGATGCGTTTTGCGCTGCTGGTCTCCGGCGTGCCAGCGGCCCAGGCGCTGCTGGTGGTCGCCGGCACCGCCACGGCGGTGCTGGCAGCGCTGGTGATGACCACGCGGATCAGTGTCAAGGTGATGCTGGCCTGGTCGACCTGCGCCCAGATGGGCTTCATGCTCATGCAGTGCGGCCTGGGCGCCTGGGAGATGGCGTTGCTGCACCTGGCCGCGCATTCGCTGTACAAGGCGCATGCCTTTCTGGGCAGCGGCGGCGCCGTGCGCCGTTCGCTGCTGATGGACTTGACGCCGCAGGCGAAAAGGCCGGGGCCGATCGGATTGGCTTTGGGCGCTGTCATCGGCGTGGGCATGACCTGGGCCGCCGGCACGGCGTGGGGCTGGCTGGTCCCGGCGCAGACGTTCAGCCCCACGCTCTGGGTGCTGGCCGGCATTGTGGCGCTGGCCCTGGTGCCGCTGGTGCATGTGCGGTCGCCGCGCCTGGGCGGATGGTGGCCGCTCGCGCTGGCCGCAGCGGCGTTTGGCGTCGCTTTCGCCTACTTCGGACTGCATTTGCTGTTTGTTGCCTGGCTGCTGCCGAACGCTGCCACGCCCCCGGCGCCGCTGCTGATCGGCGTGGCGCTGGCCTTCGCCGGGCTTTTCCTGGTGCAGTGCGCCATCACCGTGGCTCCCAATGGCGCACTGGCGCGCCGCCTGTATCCGTGGTTCTACGGCGGCCTGTTCCTCGACGAGAAATTCAACCGGATCATGTTC
>JACMQP010000475.1 GCA_014376915.1 Ramlibacter sp. | reverse complement strand
TGTCGGGCCGCTTCGGCCGCCTGGCGGGCACTGCGTTCGGCGGCCAGCAGTCCCACCCGCTCGGTCACGTCGCTGGCGGCACCGACCATGCGGATCGGCTGGCCTTGGGCGTCGCGGCTGACGTAGCCCTGGGTGGCCAGCCAGCGGACGCTGCCGTCGGCGCGCCGGAACCGGTACTCCGCGGCGTAAGGCTCGCCCAGCCGCAGCGTCCGATCCAGCGTCGCCATCACCCGTTCGACGTCGTCGGGGTGGATCAAGAGGCCGAAATCCTCGATCCGGCCGCCGAAACTGCCGGGCACCATGTCGTGCAGCGCGTAGATCCGCTCGGACCAGGTCACCCGGTCGGCGGAAATGTCCCAGTCCCAGATGCCGACCTGCCCGGCATCCAGTGCCATCCGCAGCCGCTCCTCGCTTTGGCGCAGCGCGTCTTCGGCCGACGCCTGACCCAGGGCCGCCAGCGCCAACTCCTGGCGCTGGTCATGCGGCGTACCTGCGCTGTGGTGCGGGAGCTGGGGCGGCGGGGCTGTCACCGATGCAATCTAGCGCATTTCCCCCTGGCGCGGCCCCGTGGGAACCCACGGACCGCCCTCACGTTGCCCAAACCGCAAGCGAGGCTATAATCTCGGGCTTTGCTGGCAAACCCCAACGGCCTGATCATCTTTAGTTGGGGAACCCCGCCGGGAGCCTGATCTTCTCCTGGCACATCCATTGAAATTCATTACGTCATGACGACCATCCGAGTTAAAGAAAACGAGCCCTTCGACGTTGCTTTGCGCCGCTTCAAGCGCACCATCGAGAAGCTGGGCCTGCTGACCGATCTGCGCGCCCGCGAGTTCTACGAGAAGCCCACCGCCGAGCGCAAGCGCAAGAAGGCGGCGGCCGTCAAGCGCCACTACAAGCGCGTTCGCAGCATGCAATTGCCGAAGAAGCTTTATTGAGCTTCGTGCCCAAGAAGCTCGACTAAGCATTCTTCCGGATGCCGAGCGGCCCGAGGGCATGCGCGGCGCGACAAGCCTGCCTGGGGACGCTCAGCAGGCTTTTTTCGTTTCTGAATCCCACTCCCTTTTGCCTGGAGCACAGCATGAGCCTCAAAGAACGCATCACCGAAGACATGAAGGCCGCCATGCGCGCCCGGGACAGCGAGCGCCTGGGCGCCATCCGCCTGCTGACGGCGGCCATGAAGCAGAAGGAAGTGGACGAGCGCATCGAGCTGGACGACGTCGCCGTGATCGCCATCGTCGACAAGATGCTCAAGCAGCGCAAGGACAGCATCGAGGCCTTCGAGAAGGCTGCCCGCCAGGACCTGGCCGACAAGGAGATCGCCGAAGTCAAGGTGCTGCAGGCTTACCTGCCAGCGCGGCTGTCGGCCGAAGAAGTGACGACGCAGGTCAGGGCCATCGTCGCCGAGCTGGGCGCCAAAGGCCCCGGCGACATGGGCAAGGTCATGGGCGCCGTCAAGGCCCGCCTGGCCGGCAAGGCCGACATGGGCCAAGTGTCAGCGGCCGTCAAAGCCGCACTGGCAGGCTGAAAGTCGCCCTTCAGCTCCCGGCGATTTTCATCTTGTTGATGAGGATCGAGCCGACTGTCTTGGCACCGTAGTTGTAGGTGTCCGAGCCGATGGCCTGGATGCCCTGGAACATGTCCTTCATGTTGCCGGCGATGGTGATCTCTTGCACCGGAAAAGCGATCTTTCCCTTCTCGACCCAGAAGCCGCTGGCGCCGCGCGAATAGTCGCCGGTCACGTAGTTCACGCCCTGCCCCATCAACTCGATCACGAACAGGCCAGTGCCCAGCTTGCGCAGCATCTCGTCGAGGTCGTCGCCGCTGCGGGTCAGGCGGGAGGTCATGGCCAGGTTGTGCGAGCCGCCCGCGTTGCCGGTGGTTTTCATGCCCAGCTTGCGGGCCGAATAGCTGCTGAGGAAATAGCCTTCCACCTTGCCGGCGTCGACCACCTTGCGCGCCTTGGTGCGCACGCCCTCTTCGTCGAACGGGGCGCTGCCCTTGCCGCGGCGGACCATCGGGTCTTCGCTGATGTCGATGTGCTTGGGAAACACGGTGCTGCCCAGCGAATCGAGCAGGAAGCTGCTCTTGCGGTACAGCGCGCCGCCGCTGACGGCCTGCACGAAGCCGCCCAGCAGGCCGGCAGCCAGTGGCGATTCGAACAGCACCGGGCACTGGGTGGTGGCGATCTTGCGCGACTTCAGGCGCGACAGCGCGCGCTCGGCGGCGTAGCGGCCGGTCTCCTGCGGGCTGGCCAGGTCCTCGGCGCTGCGCATCGAGCTGTACCAGGCGTCGCGCTGCATGTTGTCGCCCTTGCCGGCGATCGGCGCCCCCGACACGGAGTGGCGCGAGCGGGCATAGCCGCCGCGAAAGCCCCGGGTATGGGCGCTGAAGAAATGGCTTTGCTGCGCCGAGACGCCGGCGCCTTCCCTGTTGGTGATGCGTTTGTCGGTCTTGAAGGCGGCAGCCTCGCAAAGCAACGCGATTTCGGCAGCTCTTTCGCTGTTGATGTCCCAGGAATGGAACAGGTCCAGGTCCGGCTGCTCGCTCGCCTTGGCGATGTCGTCGGCCTCGGGCAGCCCCGCCACCGGGTCTTCGGCGGTGAAGCGGGCGATGTCGTACGCCGCCTGCACGGTCTGCTGGATGGCGGCCGGCGAGAAGTCGGACGTGCTGGCGTTGCCGCGGCGCGCGCCAACGTACACCGTGATGCCCAGCGACTTGTCGCGATTGCGCTCGACGTTCTCGAGCTCGCCCTTGCGG
>JACMQP010000474.1 GCA_014376915.1 Ramlibacter sp. | reverse complement strand
GAAACTGGTGGCATCGTTGTAGTCGGCCAGCCAGCCGTTGCGTGCCATCTCGAAGCTGCCGTCGTGCCGCTTCTTGAGCAGCACCTTGAATTCCATCGCTTCCAGCTCGATGCTCAGCCCCAGCTTGGTCTTCCACTCCGACGCAGCGAAGATCGCCATCTTCTTGTGGTATTCGCTGGTGTTGTAGGAAAAGGCGAACTTGGTGCCGGGCTTCACGCCGGCCTGCTGCAGCAGCGCCTTGGCCTCGGTCACCCGCCTGGCCATCGGCCAGGTCGCCCAGTCGTACTGGGTGACGTCGGCGCCTTCCACGCCCTTGACGATCAGGCCGTAGGCTGGTGCCTGGCCGTCCGCCGTGATGCGCTGGGCCAGGATGTCGCGGTCCAGCACCATCGACAGCGCCTTGCGAATCCGCACGTCCTTGAAGGCCGGGTTCTGGGTCTGGTAGGAGTAGTAGCGCAGGCCGATCATCGGAGCGTTGCGGATCTCCCTGGGGAACTGCTTCTTGTACTGCTCGTAAGTGCCGGGCGGGAGCTGGTACACCCATTCGTTCTCGCCCGATTCGTACAGCTTGACGTCGGCATTGCCGTCTTCCACCGGCAGGTAGGTGACCTGCGTCAGCTGCACGTTCTTCGCGTCCCAGTAGTGCGGGTTCTTCTCGAGCACCACCTTGCTGTTGACCTGCCAGGCTTTCAGCATGAAGGCGCCGTTGCTCACCAGGTTGCCGGGCTTGGTCCAGTCCTTGCCGAATTTTTCCAGCGCGGCCTGGTGCACGGGGCCGAGGTTGTTGTTGGACATCAGGCTGGGCAGGAAGCTGACCGGGAAGGCGGTCTTCACTTCGAGCGTCAGCTTGTCGATCGCCTTGATGCCGATCTCCGTCGTGGGCTTCTTGCCAGTGGCCACGTCCTTGCCGTTGGCCAGGAACACGCCGAAGGTCGCCGCGTAGGTGGAAGCGGTCTTGGGGTCGACGAAGCGGCGGATGCCGAACACGAAGTCCTGCGCCGTGACCGGGTCGCCGTTGGACCACTTGGCGTTGGCCCGCAGCTTGAACACCCAGGTGGTCGAATCGGTCTGCTTCCAGCTTTCGGCGACGCCGGGCACGGTCCGGCCCTTCTCGTCGTTGGCAGTCAGCGCCTCGAACAGGTCGCGGGTGATGTTGTTGGCGCCGACCGATTCGGCCAGGGCCGGATCGAGCGTTTCGGGCTCGGAACCGTTGTTGCGAATCAGGGTCTGGGTGGCGTGCAGCTGGGTGCCGGGCGGGAGGATGGCGGCGAAACCGGGGAAGGCGAGTGCGAGCGCGAGGGCGAGGGCGCCGAGGCGGGCGATGGTCTTCGAATTCATTGCTGGGGGCTCCTGGAGGTCTATTTATTGGGGCGTTTGGACGGATCGACGTCGATGTACTGCCAGAACTCGCGCGAGAACGGGTGCCGCATGTAGCCGGACGTCCACGGCTGCCAGAGGTCGGTGCCGATGCGGTGCACGCGCGGCTTGTAGGGCATGTAGACGGCCAGGATGCGGTTGGCCTCCTTGATGACCGAATCGCGTTCCGGGCCGTCCGCCATCACCATCTGCTTCTGGTAAAGCTCGTCGAATCTGGCGTTCTTGAACCGCGAGTGGTTCTGCTGGCCGATCGACTTGCTGTTCATGTATTCGAGCAGGCCGCCGCTGTTGGGCGAGCTGCCGGACACGCCGAAGCCCCACATCTGCAGCTTGCCGGCCCGCGAGGCCTTGAGCTGTTCGGGCCACTGGCCGATCCGCAGCACCAGCTTGACGCCGACTGCGTCGAGGTTCTTCTTCATCACCTCGTCAAGCTCGCGGTAGTCGGCGCGGCCCAGCGTGTCCAGGTAAAGCACCAGCGGGCTGCCGTCCGGCATGTCGCGCCAGCCGTCGCCGTTCTTGTCGGTGTATCCGAACATGTCCAGCAGCGCGATGGCGCGTGCCTTGTCGAACGTTCCCATTTCCGTGCGGAACTTCGGATCGTAGCTCGACGTGTTCGGCATGATGAAGCTTTGCGCCACGATCGCCTGGCCGCGCCGGGGTAGCCGCACTTCCTCCTCGTTGTCCAGGGCCAGCCCTACGGCGCGTCGAAGGGCCACCTTGTCGGGGGTGTACCCGCCGACGACCGGGTCGTCCATGCGGAAATAGAACATCGTCAGATCCGACAGCGGAACCTGCGCCATCTGGATGCCTCGCTTCGCGAGGGTGGGCGCGAGCTTGTTGTTCGGGATCGCCTGCGTGACGAAGTTCTGCGGCAAACGTTCCATGAAGTCGTGTTCGTTGTTCAGGAAGGCGAGCCAGCGCGGCTGCGGCTCGTCGATCACGGAGACGATGACCTTGTCGACCATCGGTATGCGCCTGCCCTTCATCTGCGCGGCGATCGCCTCGGCCTGCTTGTCGCCGGGCGTCGGTTCGCCGTCGAAGTAGGCCTCGCGATAACCCGGATTGCGCTCGAAAATCATCTCCGAAGAGCGGCGCCAGGCTTTGAGCACGAACGGACCGGTACCCACCGGGTGTTCCATCGTCTTGTCAGCGTATTTCTCGATTACTTCGCGCGCGACGATGCCCAGCGTCGACGGATCGGCCAGGTTGTGGATGAACCGCGGACGCGAATTGGCGAGCTTGATGTGAACCGTGTAGCGGTCCAGCGCCTTCAGGCCTTCGACCTCGCTGTCGTAATCGAACTTCCCGCCGGCTTCGGCTTTCTTGCGAAGCGCGTCCAGGCCGATCAAACCCTCCTCGACCAGCCCGCTGTAGTTGGGGCTCTTGTTGGTTGGGTCGAAGAAGCGCTTGACCGTGTACACGAAGTCGGCCGCGGTGAGTTCGCGCTTCTTGCCGCCGAACGCGGGGTCGTCGGCGAAGTAGATGCCCGGTTTCAGCCGGAAGGTGTAGCTGCGGAAATCGGGCGACACCTCCGGCATCGCCTCTGCGAGGTTCGGCCTGATCTTCGCTGGCCGTGCGAGGTAGTCGTACCTGTACGGCGCTTCGAACATGTGCGCGCAGGCGATGGCCGAATACAGGTCGCTGATCTGCGCCGGGTCGAACCCGGTTTCCGCGATCGGGTACGCGTAACGGAATACTTTTTCAGGAGGCGGTGTCTGGGGGCTCGCCGGGTAGGCGGCACCCAACGCCAGGCACAGGCTGATGGCCAATGCCCACTTGCTGGGAGTCATTCTTGGAAATACCTATAAGGTTCGCGTAAGCCGCAAGCATAATGCGCGCCCAGAGACCCGCCATGAGCGGTTATCCCTAACATCCGGGTTTCCGCCACCGCGGCGACCCCAAAAAAGGCCTTTTCCGATGCTGTCCTTCATTGCCAGGCGGGTCCTGCAGATGATTCCAACCCTCGCCGGGGTCATCCTGCTGATCTTTTTTCTCTTCAAATACTTCGGCGGAGATCCGGCCGAAATCCTGGGCGGCCTGCAGGCGTCCACAGCGCAGATCGAGTCGATCCGCAAGCAACTCGGACTGGACCGGCCGGTGCTGGAGCAGCTCTGGATCTTCGTCAAGCAGGTCGTCACCCTCGACTGGGGCCAGAGCTGGGCGACCAAGGAATCGGTCAACCACATCTTCTCGTCCCGCCTGCCCGCCACCCTGACGATCATGTTCCCGATCATGATCCTCGAACTGGTGCTCGCCATCGCGTGCGGCATGGCCGTCGCTTACGTCCGGGGCAGTCTCACCGACCGCGCCGTGATGGTGATCTCCACCGTCGCCTTGTCGATCAGCTTCCTGGTGTACGTGATCCTCGGCCAGTACCTGTTCGCCTTCCGCCTGGGATGGTTCCCGGTGCAGGGCTGGAGCAACAGCGTCTGGACCAATCTCGCCGTGTACGCGCCGCTGCCGGTGGGCCTGGCCGTACTGGTCAGCCTCGCGCCGAACACGCGCCTGTATCGCAGCTTCTTCCTGGACGAGATCGGCCACGACTATGTGCGCACGGCGCGGGCCAAAGGCGTGCCCGAGCGCACCATCCTGTTCAAGCACGTGCTGCGCAACTCGATGATCCCGATTCTCACCAACGTGGCCACGCAACTGCCCGGCGTGTTCATCGGCTCCTTCCTGATCGAAGTCTTCTTCTCCGTGCCCGGCCTCGGCCGCGAGGTGTTCCTGGCCGTCGGGCGCAGTGACTATCCCGTGATCCAGGCGGTCACCATTTACCTGGCAGTGCTCACCATGGCAATCAATCTCGTGACCGACCTGCTTTACAAGTTGGTCGATCCCCGGGTGGTCTTCAAATGAGCGCCGTTCCCGGCATCGCGGGCGCCGTCGTTCCGCCCACGGGTATCGAAGGCGTTTCCGTCCCCGATTCCCTCAGCATGCAACTGCCCCGTTCGCCAGGCATCTGGGCGCAGGCATGGGCGCGACTGCGGCGCGATCGGGTCGGCATGGTTTCGCTCGTGGTCGTCGCCTTGTTCCTCGTGCTCGTGCTGCTCGCGCAGTTCGGGGTGGTGGCGTCCGGCTGGCAGAAGGAGGTGGGTGTCCCGTTCGCACCGCCCACCTTGATGGGCGCGGATGCCAAGGAGAAGATCCAGGAGAAGGAAGCCACGATCCCGAACGTCGACCTCTCAGACATCGACCCGCTCGCACCTTATTACGCGCAGTGGGCGAAGCGTGCGGGCGAAATCAAGACAGTCGTGCAAGTCAGGCAGGACACGTTGCCGTTCGGCGGCGACCGCATCGGCCGGGACGTTCTTGCCAAGGCGATCAAGGGGGCGCAGGTGTCGATCCTGGTGGGCATCTTCGCCGCCGTCGTCGCCACGCTGATCGGCACCGTGCTGGGGGCCCTCGGGGGCTACTTCGGCGGCAAGGTGGACGACTTCCTGGAGTGGATCTACAACGTCTTCACCGCCGTGCCGTACATCCTGCTGATCTTCGCGCTCGCCGCCGTCTTCAAGTCTGGGCCGTTGGCTAAGGTCTTCGAGGGCGGCATCGCGCCGGTGGTGATCATCCTCGGCGTGGTGGGCTGGACCAGCATCTACCGGCTGGTGCGCGCCGAGTACATCAAGCACCGCTCGCGCGAGTACGTGCGCGCCGCCGAAGCGATCGGCGCGGGACATCTGGCGCGGATGTTCGGCCACATCCTGCCGAACATCAGCCACGTGGTGCTGGTGCAGCTCAGCCTGCACGTGGTGGCGTTCATCAAGGCGGAGGTGATCCTCTCCTTCCTGGGCATGGGCGTGCCGATCGACATGGTGAGCTGGGGCACGATGCTCAACGAGGCCCAGACCGAACTCGTGCTCGGCAAGTGGTGGCAGCTCGTCGCGGCCACCGCGTTCATGGCTGTTTTCGTCACCGCTTTCGCGCTCCTCACGGATGCGCTGCGCGATGCGATGGACCCGAAACTGCGCTAGGAACCGGCCATGAATTCATTGATTGAAGTGCGCGACCTGCGCGTGGCATTCCGCATGGGCGCCGAACGCTTCGAAGCCGTGCGCGGCATCAGCTTCGACGTTCCCGCCAACAGCACCGTCGCCCTGGTCGGCGAATCCGGCAGCGGCAAGAGCGTCAGCGCCATGAGCATCGTGCGGCTGCTGCCCGGGAACGCCGAAGTTGATGCGGCCAGCCGTGTCCTCTACAACGGCACCGACCTGCTGAAGCTTCCGCAAGAGGCGATGCGGCGGCTGCGCGGCAAGGACATCTCGGTGGTGTTCCAGGAGCCCATGAGCTCGTTGAACCCGGTGTTCACGGTGGGCGAGCAGGTCGCCGAGGTGCTGCGTGTCCACGCCGGGATGACGTCGCGCCAGGCCCGCCAGCGGGCATTGGAGCTGCTGGAGGAAGTGGGCATTCCTGAGCCGCGTGCCCGGCTCGATTCCTATCCCCACGAACTCTCCGGCGGCCAGCAGCAGCGCGTGATGATCGCCATCGCGATCGCCTGCGAACCCAAGCTGCTGATTGCCGACGAGCCGACCACCGCCCTGGACGTCACCGTGCAGCGCCAGGTGGTGGACCTGCTGGCCCGCTTGCAGGAGCGCCACAAGATGAGCGTGTTGTTCATCAGCCATGACCTCGGGCTGGTCGGCGAGATCGCCCGCAACGTCATCGTGATGCGCAATGGTGAGGTGCGTGAGGCCGGCCCGGTGGCCGAGATCTTCAGCGCGCCAAAGGATGCGTACACCAAGGCCTTGCTGGCCTGCCGCCCGCCGCTGGATGCCAGGCCGCGCCGGCTGCCCGTGATCGACGACATCATGGGCAACAAGCCGGTCAGCGGCGAGCAGCGCCAGTCGGTGGCCTCCAGCGGCCCGGCGCTGATCGAGGTCATCGGCCTGCGCAAGGAGTACCGGCTCAAGGACGGCCTGTTCCGCCACAAGACGATCGACGCCGTCAAGCTCGCCGACTTCACCCTGCACAAGGGCCGCACGCTGGGCGTGGTGGGCGAGTCGGGCTCGGGCAAGACCACCATCGGCATGATGCTCACCCGCCTGACGGACGCCACCGGCGGCCGGATCATGTTCGAGGGCACCGACCTCGCGACATTGGGCGCGGCGTCGATGCGCCCCTACCGGCGCCGGATCCAGATCATTTTCCAGAATCCCTATGCCAGCCTGAACCCGCGCTTCACCGTCGGCCAGATCCTGATGGAGCCGATGCGCATCCACGGCATCGGCGCCAATGACGACGCGCGGGCCCGGCTGGCGCTGGGCTGGCTGGAGAAAGTCGGCCTGCCGGCGCTGGCCTTTGGCAAGTATCCGCACGAATTTTCGGGCGGCCAGCGGCAGCGGATCGCGATCGCGCGCTGCCTGACCATGCAGCCGGAGATCATCGTCTGCGACGAGAGCGTGAGCGCGCTCGACGTCAGCGTGCAGGCCACCGTGCTGAACCTGCTGCTGGACTTGCAGGAGGAGTTCGGCCTGACCTATGTCTTCATCAGCCACGACCTGGCGGTGGTCAAGTACATGGCCGACGACATCCTGGTGATGAACAAGGGCGAGATCGTGGAGCGGGGCACTTCGCAAGAGATCTATGCCAACCCGCGCCACCCCTACACCCAGCAGCTGCTGGCCGCGATTCCGCGCGGCTGGCATGGCGCTGCGCACATTGCGTGAGGATGACCATTCGACACAAGACACTTTGCGCGCTGGCTTGCGCGCTATTGCTGGCGTCGGCCTTCGCGCAAACCCCGAAGCGGGTCGAGCGCGCCGACGACCTGCCGCGCTTCAGCTATCCGGTCCAGGGCGAACTGGAAGCCGTCGTCCGCGATCCGCAGCGCTTTGCCGTGCTGGCACAGGCGGTGCGGCGCGACACGGAGGCTACGCTGGCCGGCTACGACATCGCCGAACTCGCCACGCGCCGGCAGCTGCTGGGCGTGCTGGTGCAACTCGACATGCTGGAATGGCGCTATGACGACGCATTGCGCCGCTCCGCCCAGATCCAGCAGCTGCAGGAGAAGCCGGCCGACAAGCTGCTCTCCGGGCTGACCGTGCGCGCCATCGCCGCCGGCGTGGCCAGGGGTGCGCGGGGCTCCACTGCCTACAACGCCGAAGTGGCGCGCTTCGTGCGCGATGAACTTGAGCGCATGCCTTATGCCGTCGTCCAG
>JACMQP010000473.1 GCA_014376915.1 Ramlibacter sp. | reverse complement strand
GGGCAAGATGCTGGCCCGCAAGGACCAGGTCGTCAAACAGAACAACGACGGCATCCTGTTCCTGTTCAAGAAGAACAAGGTGACGTTCTTCCACGGCCGCGGTGCGTTCGCAGCCAAGGGTGATGCAGGCTACGAGATCAAGATCACGGGTACGACCGAGGACACGATCGTCGGCAAGCACGTCATCGTCGCCACGGGTTCCAACCCGCGCGCGTTGCCGGGCACGCCGTTCGACGAGGAGAACATCCTGTCCAATGACGGCGCGCTGCGGATCCAGGGGGTGCCGAAGAAGCTGGGCCTGATCGGTTCCGGCGTCATCGGCCTGGAGATGGGCTCCGTGTGGCGCCGCCTCGGTGCCGACGTGACCGTGCTGGAGGCGCTGCCCACCTTCCTGGGCGCGGTCGACGAGCAGATCGCCAAGGAGGCGCACAAGGCGTTCACCAAGCAAGGCCTGAAGATCGAACTTGGCGTCAAGGTCGGCGAGATCAAGAGCGGCAAGAAGGCCGTTTCCGTCGCCTGGACCAACGCCAAAGGCGAGGCCCAGACCCTGGACGTCGACAAGTTGATCGTCTCGATCGGCAGGGTGCCCAACACCATCGGCTTGAACCCCGACGCGGTCGGCCTGAAGCTGGACGAGCGCGGCGCGATCCTGGTCGATGACGAGTGCAAGACCAACCTGCCCAACGTCTGGGCGGTAGGCGACGTGGTGCGCGGCCCGATGCTCGCGCACAAGGCAGAAGAAGAGGGTGTCGCGGTGGCCGAACGCATCGCCGGCCAGCACGGCCACGTCAACTTCAACACCGTCCCCTGGGTGATCTACACCAGCCCCGAGATCGCGTGGGTCGGCCAGACCGAGCAGCAGCTCAAGGCCGCCGGCGTGAAGTACAAGGCCGGCACCTTCCCGTTCATGGCCAACGGCCGGGCGCGGGCACTGGGCGACACCACCGGCATGGTCAAGGTCCTGGCCGATGCCGCCACCGACGAAATCCTGGGCGTCCACATCATCGGCCCGATGGCCAGCGAGCTGATCTCCGAGGCCGTGGTGGCGATGGAGTTCCGCGCTTCGGCCGAGGACATCGCCCGTATCTGCCACGCCCATCCGTCGCTGTCGGAAGCGACCAAGGAAGCGGCGCTGGCGGTGGACAAGCGAACGCTGAACTTCTGAGGTGATGTTTGCCTCCACGTTTCTCCACTCCACCGCCGGCTGATGTCGGTCCGTGAGGTTTATGAGCGCGAGCTCAAGGCGCGCGGCTACCAGAGCGACCCGGCGCAACTGCGCGCGGTGGAGGCGCTGGACCGCTGCGCGCGCGAGTGGGCTGCGTTCAAGGAGCAGCGCTCCAACGCATTCAAGAAACTGATCAACCGGCCGGCCACCCCGCGCGGCGTGTACATGTACGGCGGCGTTGGGCGCGGCAAGAGCTTCCTGATGGATTGCTTCTACACTGCCGTCCCGCTGGTGCGCAAGACGCGCCTGCACTTTCACGAGTTCATGCGCGAAGTCCATCGCGAGCTGTCGGACCTGCAGGGCACCGTGAACCCGCTGGACGCGCTCGGCGAACGCATGGCCCGCCGCTACCGGTTGATCTGTTTCGACGAGTTCCACGTCTCCGACATCACCGACGCGATGATCCTGCACCGGCTGCTGGCGGCGCTGTTCGACAACGGCGTCGGCTTCGTCACCACCTCCAATTTCAAGCCCGACGACCTGTATCCGGACGGCTTGCATCGCGACCGCATCCTGCCGGCGATCGCGCTGCTCAACGAGAAGCTGGAAGTGATCAACGTCGACGCCGGCACCGACTACCGCGGCCGCACCATGGAGCACCTGAAGCTCTATCACACGCCGCTCGGACCGCAGGCCGACGCCGAGATGAACGAGGCGTTCACCCGGCTGGCGGAAAGCCGTGACGAAGACCCGGTGCTGCACATCGAGGCGCGCGAGATCCGGGCCCGGCGCAAGGCCGGCGGCGTGGTGTGGTTCGACTTCCGGACGCTGTGCGGCGGGCCTCGCTCGCAGAACGACTACCTGGAGATCGCCACCCAGTTCCATACGCTGCTGCTCAGCGACGTGCCG
>JACMQP010000472.1 GCA_014376915.1 Ramlibacter sp. | reverse complement strand
TCGGCCAGCAGCACGCCCGCGAGGAAGGCGCCCAGCGCCATCGACAGGCCGACCAGCTGCATCAGCGCCGCGATGGCCACGACCAGCAGCAGCGAAGCCGCGGTGAAGATCTCCGGCGTCTTGCTCTTGGCGATCCAGCGCAGCAGCGGCCGGATCACCAGACGGCCGCCCAGGATGATGCCGGCCACCACGCTGACGATCTTCAGTGCATCCAGGATCCAGTTATCGCCGCGGCCCGCCTCCGCGACCCCACCCAGCAAGGGCAGCAGCGCCAGGATCGGGATGGCGGCGACGTCCTGGAACAGCAGGATTGAAAACCCCGCCTGTCCTGCCGACGTGGGCAGCAGGTTGCGCTCGCCGAGCACCTGCAGTGCGATGGCGGTGGACGACAGCGCCAGGCCCAGCGCGGCGACCAGGGCGACCCGCCACGAAGCGCCGACGAGCATGGCGGCGATGAACAGCAGCGCTGCGCAGCCCAGCACCTGGGCCGAGCCCCAGCCGAAGATCGGGCGGCGCAGGCTCCACAGGCGCCGCGGCTCCAGCTCGAGGCCGACCAGGAACAACATCAGCACCACGCCGAACTCGGCGAAGTGCAGGATGTCCTCGACATTGGTCACCAGCCCGAGCCCCCACGGGCCGATGGCGATGCCGGCCACCAGGTATCCGATGATCGATCCGAGGCCGAGCGCCCGCGACAGCGGCACCACGATCACGGCGGCGCTCAGGTAGATGAGGCTGTTGGTCAGCCAGGCCGGGGCGTTTTCCATGTCAGCTCGAAGCGCCCCCGGGACGGTCGAAGGCCGGCACCTCGCAGGTCGGGCAATCCAGCAGCCCATCCATCTCGGGCCAGTCCGGATAGGTCAGCAGGCGCTCGCGGAAGGTCGCCACGTGCGTTGCGATGTCGGCCTCGCTGACGCGGTGGGCGCCGAACAGCAGCATCGGCGGCAGGAATCGCATGCCGCACAGGGCCGCGGTCTGCTCGTAGGGGGGCAGGAACGCGTCGAAGAAATAGCGGTTGTAGTTTTCCGGGTGGTAGGAGGCTTCGGAACCGCCAACGGTGGCCACCAGCCACAGGTCCTTGCCGCGCAGCGCGGTGCCGCCCCCATAGGCCCAGCCGTAAGTGAGCACGTCGTCGAACCACAGTTTCATCAACGCTGGCATCGAATACCAGCGGATCGGGTGCAGCAGCACGATCAGCTGCGCCGCCTCGGCCCGGGCCTGTTCGCGCTGGAGGTCGAAGTCGTAGTCGGTGCTGCTGGAATAGATGTCGTTGACGTCGACACCGGGCACGGAGCGCGCCGCTTCCTGCAGCCGGCGATTGACGCGCGACTCGCGCAAATTGGGGTGGGCCGCCAGCACATAGACCGGTAGGCGCGCCGCTTGGGGGGACGACTCATCCATCCCGGTAACATAGCGCAACTGCGTCAGTCCCTGCAGCCCGTCCCAAAACAAAGGAGTTGCTCATGCCGGTCGTGGTTGTAGCCAATCCAAAAGGCGGTGTCGGAAAGTCCACCATGGCGACCAACATCGCCGGGTATTTTGCCAGCCGCGGCCACGCCGTGATGCTCGGCGACGCGGACCGCCAGCAATCCTCCCGGCTCTGGCTGGGCTTGCGTCCGCCGGCCGCGCGGCCGATCGCCACCTGGGACCTCGGGCCCGAGCACATCGCCAAGCCGCCCAAGGGCACGTCCCACGTGGTGCTCGACACGCCGGCGGGCATGCATGGGCGGATGTTTACGGAGCTGCTCAAGCTGGCAGACAAGGTGATCGTTCCGCTGCAGCCGAGCGTGTTCGACATTTTCGCCACCCGCAGCTTCCTGGACGAGATGGCCGAGCACCGCAAGGCCACGCAGCTGCAGGTGGGCATCGTCGGGATGCGGGTCGACGAGCGCACCATCGCCGCCGACAAGCTGCACGAATTCGTCGACAACCTGGGCCTGCCGGTGCTGGGCTACCTGCGCCAGACCCAGAACTACATCCAGCTTGCTGCCCGCGGGCTGACCCTGTTCGACGTCGCGCCGGGCCGCGTGGAGCGCGACCTCGAGCAGTGGCCGTCGATCTGCCGCTGGCTCGAAGCCAAGTGACTCTGCGGGACAAACCTTCAGCGCCGTCCCCAACAGGCAAAAAAGTGCGGCGCGCTACATTGCGGGGATGAAAACCTTCGAGAATCTTTCGGACCTGACAGCCCTGATCGGGCAGGAAGTCGCCGTGAGCGACTGGCTCACCGTGACGCAGAAGCAGGTCAACCTGTTCGCGCAGGCGACCGGCGATCACCAGTGGATTCACGTGGACGTCGAGCGGGCGACGGCCGGCCCCTTCGGCGGGCCGATCGCGCATGGCTTCCTCACACTCTCGCTGCTGCCGAAGTTTTTCGAATCGGCGATGGAAATCCGCAACACGGGGATGGGCGTCAACTACGGCTTGAACAAGGTCCGTTTCACGTCGCCGGTGCCTGTCGGCAGCCGGCTGCGCGGGCGCATGACCCTGTTGGCCTGCGAGCCGATCGCCAACGACGGCATGCAGCTCACCTGGCAGGTCACAGTGGAGCGCGAAGGGTCGGCGAAGCCGGTGTGCGTCGCCGAGTCGCTTTCCCGCCGCTACCCCTGACCGCGCCGCCAGCGAAAAAACCCGCCGGAAACACATCAGGCGGGTTTTTGGTGTGCGGCCCGGCATGCGGGCAGCGCTGGCTTACATGCTGCTGATTTCGCCGGCCGGGATCTGGCCGAGACGCAGGGCCTTGGCGGCTTGCGCGCGCACGTCGGCACGGGCAACGTTCGATTGCACCGTCACCACGCCCAGGGCGGCGAGCTCCTGGCTGCGGTCGCCGACGGCTGCGACGGCTTCAGCTTTGACTTCGGCGCGGGTGCGCTGGCTGGTGACCTGGACGGCGAACTGCGAAGCGTCGGCTTCGTCGGCCTGGGCGGCCACCGATGCGACGGCGGCGAGGATGGAGAGAGTGGAGACGGCGATGAATTTGGACGCGTTCATGATGAATTTTCCTTGAAAAGAAGTGGATGACGGTTTCCGGCATGGGGGGTTTCTTGGGTCCCTCTGTCCAGCTCGGTGAGTCGTCTTTGCTTGGCATCGGCTCATCGATGCAGTGAATGTATTACTCTTGGTTAAATCAAAAAACAGTCTCCTGATCAATTGTTTATTGCCAAAAGCGCAATAATCGGCGACTTATCCGGAGGTGCTGATGGACCGATTGCAATCGATGCGTGTGTTTCAGGAGGTGGTGGACGAAGGCGGCTTTGCCGCGGCCGCCCGCAAGCTGGATCTGGCGCCGGCGGTGGTGACGCGGCTGGTCACCGACCTGGAACAGCACCTGGGCGTGCGGCTGTTGCAGCGGACCACCCGGCGCCTGTCGCTGACCGATGCCGGCCAGGCGTATCTGGCGCGGCTGCGGTTGATCCTGAGTGATATCGACGAGGCACAGGGTCTGGCCCAGAGCCACACGCAGGCGATGGCGGGCACCGTCCGAATCCTTGCGCCTCCAGTGGCCGCGACCCACATGCTGGCGCCCCTGGTGACCGGGTTTCGGCGCCTGCACCCGGGCGTCATGCTGGACATCCACGTCGACGACAGCCCGGACCCACAGGTCCACGACTACGACCTGGCCGTCCTCAACAGCACGACGCAGGTGGACGCCAACGTGATCGTGCGGACGATCATCCTGAGCCAGGCGGTGTTCTGCGCCTCGCCCGATTACCTGCTGCGGCACGGCACGCCTCAGGTCCCGCAGGACCTGCTCCAGCACCAGTGCCTGCGCTTGCGAACGCCCGGCACGCGGCTGCGGCCCCTGACGCTGATCGACCCGCTGGACGGGGATCGCACGCTTGAATTGCCGGTGCCCGCCGTGCTGGTCGCCAACCACACGGACACGCTGCTGCGCGCCACTCTCGAAGGCGCAGGCAACAGCAGCCAGCCCGTCGACTTGCTGGTGCCGCTGCTCAAGACAGGCCAGTTGCGCCGGGTGCTGTCGCCCTGGATCACCAACCGGCTGCGGATGGTGGCGGTCCTGCCGAGCCGCAAGTTCATGCCGCTTCGCACCCGCGCGTTCCTGGACTACCTGGTCGAGCAGACGCGGCGCACGGTTGCCGGGCTGGGCATCGACGCCCCGCCGGCGGCGCAGGGGCAGTGATGCGGGCGGGCCTCTTTTGTCAGCCAGGAAGCGCAGCGCCAAAGCCGTGCTGGCGCCACGCCTCGAACACGGTGACGGCGACGGCATTGGAAAGGTTCAGGCTGCGCTGGCCCGAGCGCATCGGCAGCCGCAGTCGCTGCCGCTGCGCGAACGATTCGCGCAGCGCCGGCGCCAGGCCCCGGGTCTCGGAGCCGAACACCAGCCAGTCACCCGCCGCGAATGCCACGTCGTGCACGCCGCGCGTGCCGTGGGTGGTGAGGGCGAACAGCCGCGCTCGTTCCGGCTGCCGGGAAATCAGGAACGCGTCCCAGCTGGAGTGGCGCAGTACGTCCGCGTACTCGTGGTAGTCCAGCCCGGCGCGCCGCATGCGCCTGTCGTCCATCGAAAAGCCGAGCGGCTCGATCAGGTGCAGCGTGCAGCCGGTGTTGGCCGCCAGCCGGATCACGTTGCCGGTGTTGGGCGGGATCTCGGGCTCGACCAGAACAATGTTGAACACAGTCTCTATTGTCGCGCGGCTCCATCCGGTTCGTCGGTTCGTGCCAGCACGATGGCAGTGATCTGCAGGGCGCCCGCCTGCCGCAACGCAGCGGCCGCGGCGAACAGCGACGCGCCGCTGGTCATCACGTCGTCCACCAGCACGATGCGCCGGCCCTGGAGGGCGGCCACCCGCAGCGGTTCGACCGCGAACGCTCCCTTCATGTTGCGCAGCCGCGCCGCCAGGCCGAGTTCGGCCTGGGCAGGGGTATCGCGCATCCGCAGCAGCAGGTCGGAGCGGACTTTGCCGGGCGCGAGGGCGCGCGCCAGTTCCAGTGCCTGGTTGAAGCCGCGCTCGGCCAGTCGCTCGGGCGCGAGCGGCAGCGGCAACACCTGATCGGCATCGTCGAGCGCCGGTTCGACCCATGGCGCGCTGCGCATCAACGTGGCCAGCGGTCCGGCCCAGCCGGGCTGGCCATGGAACTTGAACTGGGTGATGAGGCCGGACCATGGATAGCCGTAGTTCACGGCGGCAAAGCACCGGTCCAGCGGCGGCGGCTCGCGCAGGCAGCGGCCACATTGGTTGACGCCGGCGGGAACGGGCAGGGCGCAAGTGATGCAGCGCGGCTGCGGCTGGGCGAAGCGCACGACGCAGGCTTCGCAGACAGGCTGTGCCGGCCAGGCATGGCACACCGCACACTGGCCCGGCGTGGCCGCTTTCAGCCCTTCGATCCAGTGGGGCAGCATCTGCTCAATATACTCGGCGCACCTGCCTAACGCACAGCATGGCCCGATCCAGAAGTACTGCCGCATGGCCACACAACGCCCTCCGACCATCGACCCCGTCGCCGCCGCCCACTGGGAGCAGGTGGCGCCGTTACGGTCGCCCTGGCTGCACGAGGAAGTGGGGCGCCGCATGGAAGACCGGTTGCAGTGGATCCGCATGAAGCCGGTCGCCTGGGCCGACTGGGAGCCGGTGCGCGGGGGACTGCACGCGCACGCGCTGGTGGAGGCGCGCTACCGCGACGCGGAGTGCGTTGTGGCCGCCGGCCAGCCGGGCCCGACGCGCGCGGCGCTCAAGTCCATTGCCCGGCCCTGGTGGCGGCGCATCGGTGCCAAGGCGCCGAGGGTCGGCGGCCTGCAAGACGGCCAGGCGCAGATGCTCTGGGCCAACATGGCGCTGCACCTGGCGGCCGATCCGCAGGCGCTGATCGGGCAATGGCAGCGCGCGCTGGCCGTTGACGGTTTCCTGATGTTCTCCTGCCTCGGCCCCGACAGCCTGCGCGAGTTGCGCCGGCTGTACGCAGCGATGGGCTGGCCGGCGCCGGCGCACGAGTTCACGGACATGCACGACTGGGGCGACATGCTGGTGGCCGCGGGCTTCGCGGAGCCGGTGATGGACATGGAACGGATCACGCTGACCTGGGATTCGCCTGACAAGTTGCTGGCCGAGCTGGCCGAACTGGGCAGCAATCTGCATCCGCAGCGGTTTGCGTCGCTGCGCGGACGGCGCTGGCGCAGTGAACTGGAGGCCGCGCTGGTCTCGGAGCTGGGCGGTGTCGACGGCCGGCTCGCGCTCACCTTCGAGATCGTCTACGGCCACGCGCTCAAGCCGGCGCCCAGGGTCAGGATGAGCGGCGAGAGCGCCGTCTCGCTGGCGGACATGCGGGCCTTGCTGCAGTCGGACAAAGGGCAACGGGCGAGCCCCGCGCGCGCGGCGCACGCCGCGATACCCGCACGTCCCGAGTCTCCCCGGGAGCGGCGCTACAATTCCTGCTTGATTTTGTAAGCGTTCAGCTGTGTCAAACCCGGTCTTTCGCTTCGCCACTGTCCAGGGCCAGAACATTCACTGGTTTTTGCAGCGCAACTGCTCGGTCACGCCGGTCCAGCTGGCGTGGCTGTATGTATCGCTGTGCGTGGTTTCGCTCGGCATCGGAACGGTTTTTTGGTGGCAGGGGGCGACGCTGGTGCTCCCTTTTGCCTGGCTCGAGCTGGTCGCGGTGGGTGTGGCATTCGTGGTGTATGCGCGCCATGCAGCCGACGGCG
>JACMQP010000471.1 GCA_014376915.1 Ramlibacter sp. | reverse complement strand
GTGCCACAGCCTGGACCAGGCGCTGGACTATCTGGACAAGGGCCGCGGCTTCCTGACCAAGGGCGGTGTCTTCACCGACACCATGATCGATGCTTATATCGAGCTCAAGATGACCGAGGTCACGCGCTTCCGCATGGCCACCCACCCAGTCGAATTCGACATGTACTACTCGCTGTAAAGAGCACTCTCCCAGACTGTCATTTCTCACAGCCTGTGGCACGGAAGGGACGGCAGTGGCCGTCCTTTTCCTTTGTGAATCAATGGCTTAATTGGACTTTTGAAAGAAAAGCGCGATACTGGAAGGCCGTCCCTGCATCCCGATGCGAGGAGATTGCACAAATGAAATACGCCTACCTGATCCCGCTTGCCCTCGCCGTCACGGCGATCAACAGCCACTCCCAGCCGATCTTCCGGTGCGAGGGCAATTTGTACACGACCGACCCGGCGGAAGCCAAGGGCAAGGGGTGCAAGCTTTTCAGCGGCGGCGGCAACGTGACCGTCATCCAAGGAACGCGCGTTCAGGGCAATAACGCAGCCGGCGGCGCGCCGGTCAAGCTCGCGGCCGCTGCGCCTTCATCCTCCGCAACGCGCGTCGACACGGCCGAACAGAAGGCCCGCGATGCCGATTCCCGCCAGATCCTCGAAGCCGAACTGAAGAAGGCCGAGGCGCGCCAGCTCGAACTGGTCAAGGAATTCAACAACGGCGAGCCGGACAAGCAGGGCGCCGAGGGCCGCAACTACCAGAAGTACCTGGACCGGGTGGCGGAACTCAAGGCCGGCATCGCCCGCAACCAGAACGACATTGCCGGCATCAGGCGCGAGCTCGATCGGGTTCCTGCGTCAAAATAGGCTGCTTGAGCAAGCCTGCCCCGCCGCACTCCCGCTTCCAGTCTTTCGATCTCCTGGCCACGCTGGTGGCCGTGGTGCATTCCGATGGCACCGTCCTGTTCGCCAACTCGGCCCTCGAGGACGCACTGGGCAGCTCCCGCCGCACCATCGAAGGTTCTGCCTTCGCGCAGTGCTTCACCGAGCCCCACATCCTGCAGAACGCGCTTGAAGGCGCGGGCAGCAACGAGTTCGCGGCGCTGCGTTACGACGCATGGCTCAATCGGGCGACCCACGACCCGCTGCCCGTCCACGTCATCGTGGCGCAGACCGACCAGCCCGGCGAAATCGTGGTCGAACTGCTGCCGCTGGAGACGCAGGCCAAGCAGGACCGCGAAGAGCGGTTGATCGACCAGGCGCAGGCCAACAAGGAGCTGATCCGCAACCTGGCGCACGAGATCAAGAACCCGCTCGGCGGCATCCGCGGCGCGGCCCAGCTGCTGCAGATGGAAGTCGATTCGAAGGACCTGATCGAGTACACCCAGGTCATCATCCACGAGGCCGACCGGCTGCAAACGCTGGTGGACCGGCTGCTGGCGCCGCACCGCCGGCCGCACGTGGTCGGCGACGTCAACATCCACGAAGTCTGCGAACGGGTGCGCTCGTTGATCCTGGCAGAGTTTCCGCGCGGCCTGCGGGTCGTGCGCGAGTACGACATCTCGATTCCCGAATTTCGCGGCGACCGCGAGCAGCTGATCCAGGCTGTGCTCAACGTCGCGCACAACGCCTGCCAGGCTCTCGCGGACCACATTGCCGCTGGCGACGCGCAACTGGTTTTCCGCACCCGCATCGCCAGGCAGGTCACGTTTGGCAAGCAGCGCTATCGACTGGCACTGGAATTGCATGTCATCGACAACGGGCCCGGCGTGCCGGACTCGATCAAGGACCGCATCTTCTATCCGCTGGTGTCCGGCAGGGAGGGTGGTTCCGGGCTGGGGTTGACGCTGGCGCAGACATTCGTCCAGCAGCATCATGGCCTGATCGAGTGCGACAGCGTTCCCGGCCGGACGGATTTCAAGATCTTGATTCCGTTGCCCTGATGTTCGAAAACATGACCTGAGGTAAGCACATTCCATGAAGCCGATCTGGATCGTTGACGATGACCAATCCATCCGCTTCGTGCTGGAGAAGGCGCTGCTGCGCGAAGACCTTCCCACCCGCAGCTTTACCAATCCGCGCGAAGTGCTGGCCGCGCTCGATGACGCGAACGATGAGGATGGCCCGCAGATCCTCGTGAGCGACATCCGGATGCCCGGCGGCTCGGGCCTTGACCTGCTGACCAAGGTGAAGGAGAAACATCCCGGCCTGCCGGTCATCATCATGACGGCCTTCTCCGACCTCGACAGCGCGGTCTCCGCGTTCCAGGGCGGAGCGTTCGAGTACCTGCCCAAGCCCTTCGACCTGCCCAAGGCAGTGGAGCTGATCCGGCGCGCGGTGGAGGAAAGCCAGCGCGAGGAAGTGGCTGAAGAGCGGATGTCGGCGGCACCCGAGATGCTCGGCCAGGCGCCGGCGATGCAGGACGTGTTCCGCGCCATCGGCCGCCTGTCGCAGAGCAACGTGACGGTGATGATCACCGGCGAATCCGGCTCCGGCAAGGAGCTGGTCGCGCGTGCGTTGCACAAGCACTCGCCGAGGGCGACGGGTCCGTTCGTCGCAATCAACACCGCGGCGATTCCCAAGGATTTGCTGGAGAGCGAGCTGTTCGGCCACGAGCGGGGTGCCTTCACCGGCGCGCAGACCATGCGGCGCGGACGGTTCGAGCAGGCTGAGGGCGGAACCCTGTTCCTCGACGAGATCGGCGACATGCCGTTCGACCTGCAGACCCGGTTGCTGCGCGTGCTGTCCGACGGTCACTTCTACCGGGTCGGCGGCCACAACCTGGTCAAGGCCAACGTGCGTGTGATCGCCGCAACCCACCAGGACCTGGAGCAACGCGTCAAGGACGGTGCGTTCCGCGAAGACCTGTTCCACCGGCTCAACGTGATTCGCCTGCGGCTGCCGGCGCTGCGCGAGCGGCTGGAAGACATCCCCATGCTCACGCGCCACTTCCTCGGCGTGAGCGCCAAGCAACTGGGCGTCGAGCCCAAGCGCATTTCCGACGCGGCGCTGGCTTACCTGACGCAGTTCGCCTTTCCTGGCAACGTGCGCCAGCTGGAAAACATTTGCCACTGGCTGACGGTGATGGCGCCGGCACAGCTGATCGAACCCAAGGACCTGCCGCCCGAAGTGGCGCCGCATCCGGCGGAGACTGTGCGCAGCGCGGCACCAGCGCCTGCAGCCGGGAGCGCAGAAGCCGCGTCGGCCGGGCCGGTTGCCGTCATCGCGCCACTGCCGGTGCGCGCCGCCGAACCGCAGGCGTGGGAAGCGGGGTTGGAAGCCGAAGCGCTGGAATTGCTGGCCAGTGGCCGGCACGACGTGTGGGAAGAGCTGACCAAGCGTTTCGAGTCGAAGCTGATCCTCACCGCGCTGGCCAACACGCGTGGCCGCCGCATCGAGGCTGCGCAGAAGCTCGGTATCGGCCGCAATACCATTACCCGCAAGATCCAGGAACTCGGGCTAGAGTAGTTCCACGGTCACCGGAGCGTGGTCGCTGGGCTGCTTCCACTTGCGGGGAACGCGGTCGATCGTGCAGGCCTTGACGGCGCCGCGCAGCGCTTCGCTGACCAGGATGTGGTCGATGCGCAATCCGCGGTTCTTCTGGTACCCCAGCATCCGGTAGTCCCACCAGCTGAAGCTCTTTTCGGGCTGCTCGAACAGCCGGAAGCTGTCGACCAGCCCCAGCGCCAGCAGCTGTTTGAAGTGATCGCGTTCCTGCGTCGTGTGGTGGATGGTGTCGGCCAGCCCCACCGGGTCGAAGGAGTCGCGATCCTCCGGCGCGATGTTGAAGTCGCCGAGCAGTACCAGCCGCGGGTGCTTCGCCACTTCGTCCTGCAGGGAGTTGCGCAGGCCGCGCAGCCAGTTCATCTTGTAATCGAATTTCTCCGAACCAGGCGCCTGGCCGTTGACGAAATAGCCGTTGACCAGCCGCAATTCGCCGTGTGGCGTTTCCAGCGTGGCGGCGATCACGCGCGAGTGCGGATCCTCGAAGCCGGTGATGTTCTTCACGACGTCGCGCATCGGCGTGCGGCTCAGGATCGCGACCCCGTTGTAGGTCTTCTGGCCGAACACCGCGCAGTGCCCGTAGCCGATCTCGCGCGCCACGTCGAGCGGGAACTTGTCGTCGGTGAGCTTGAGCTCCTGCAGGCACAGCACATCGACCGGGTTGGCGGCCAGCCAGTCCTGCACGTGCTGCAGCCGCGCCGTCAGCGAGTTGACGTTCCAGGTGGTGATCTTCATCGTTCGATCAGATGTGCAGCATCGCCAGCACCCCGACCACCACGCCGACTCCGGCGACCCCGAACATGGCGTACTCCAGCCACTTCTTGCGCGTCAGCAGCGCGATGGCCGCCAGCGCAATCGAAACCTGCAGCACCGTGGTCGCCTGGGCCCAGCGGTGATGCTGGTGCATCTGCTCGTCGCTGCGTTTGTCCCAGTCGGTGGCCTGCGCCTCCAGTTTGCGCGCATCACCCTCGATTTCCTTCTTTTCCTTGTCGTAGCGCTCGATCTTGGCCTGGTACAAGCCCTTCTTGTCATCCGGCGACAGGTCCCGCGACACTTCGGCCAGCGACTGCTTGGTGCTCTTGGACTGGAAGTAGTTCCACTGGTTGGAAGCTTCGGTCTTCTTGATCGCCGCGTTGTTCTTGAACAGTCCTGCATTGGCCTGCGTGAACCCGCCCATGTAGCTGAAGATCGCGCCGACGGTGGCGATGATGGCCGTGAACATCGCGATCTGGTTGATCATCCTGCCGGCGCTCCCGTGCGTGTCGTGCGCGCCTTCCGTGGCGTGTTCGAGTTCGTGCTCGTGGGGTCCGTGCACATGAAATCCGTCTCCTGACATGTCAATCTCCTTGTGTTGTGTTCTGGTAGGTGACGAAGCTGAAGGCCAGCCCGTTGGCCGCCACATGGCGATCGCGCCCGAGTTCTCGCCATTGCGGGCCGAACTGCGGCGCGTGCGCATCGCCCTCGAAATCGGCCTCGATCTCGGTGATCACTGCGGTCGCCGCCAGCGGCAGCGCCTCGCGATAGATGCCGGCGCCGCCGATCACCCAGGCATCGGCGCCGGCTGGACACAGCGCCAGCGCATCCTGGAGCGACGCGGCGCCCAGCGCGCCATCGGCCCGCCAGCCGGTCTGGCGGGTCACGACGATGTTCAGGCGTTCCGGCAGCGGACGAAATCTTGGCGGCAGTGAGTCCCAGGTCTTGCGGCCCATGATGACCGGGTGTCCGCTGGTGAGGCGCTTGAAATGCGCCATGTCCTCCGGCAGGTGCCAGGGCAGGCCGCCGTCTTTTCCAATCACGCCGTTGGCGGCGCGGGCGAGGATCAGGTGCAGGCGGCTCACACTGCCACCGGCGCCTTGATTGCTCCGTGGCTCCCGTAGTCCAGGAACTGGAAATCCGCGTACTCGTAGTCGAAGATCGACGCCGGCCTGCGCTTGATCTCCAGCACCGGATAGGGAAAGGGCTCGCGGCTTAGTTGCAGTTCCACCTGCTCGTGGTGGGTGTCGTAGATGTGGCAGTCGCCGCCGGTCCAGATGAAGTCGCCGACGCCCAGGTCGCATTGCTGCGCCAGCATGTGCGTCAGCAACGCATAGCTCGCGATGTTGAACGGCACGCCCAGGAACATGTCGGCGCTGCGCTGGTACAGCTGGCAGGACAGCTTGCCCGGCGCACCAGCCACCTGCGATGGCGCCACGTAGAACTGGAAGAACGCGTGGCAGGGCGCCAGCGCCATCTTCGGGATGTCGGCGACGTTCCAGGCGCTGACGATGATGCGGCGCGAATCCGGATTGGTCTTGATGGTCGTGACGGCTTCGGCGATCTGGTCGATCTGGCCGCCGTCGGGGGTCGGCCAGCTGCGCCATTGCACGCCGTACACCGGGCCCAGGTCGCCGTCGGGCCGGGCCCACTCGTCCCAGATCGTGACGCCGCGTTCCTTCAGCCAGTTGTTGTCGCTGGAGCCCTTCAGGAACCAGAGCAGCTCCTGGATGATGGACCGCACGTGCACCTTCTTGGTGGTCACCAGAGGAAAGCCCTCGTTCAGGTCGAAGCGCATCTGGTAGCCGAAGACGCTGCGCGTCCCGGTGCCCGTACGGTCGGATTTAGGCGTGCCGTGCGCGTAAACATGGCGCAGGAAGTCTTCGTATTGCGAGCGGATCGGGCGCGGCGACATCATGGCCTGGAATTATGCAGTCGGCCCGGACAGCGGCTAGACCTTGAGCACGCGTCCCGGATTGAGGGTGTTGCGCGGGTCGAGCGACTGCTTGATGGCCCGCATCAGGTTCAGCGCCACCGGCGATTTGTGCTTTTCCAGCTTGTCGCGCTTGAGCGTGCCGACGCCGTGCTCGGCCGAGATCGAGCCGTCGTAGCGCGTCACCGCGTCGTAGACGATGGTGTTGACCAGCGGCTCCATGTCGCGCAGGAAGGCCGCCATGTCGCCACCCACCGGCGCCTGCACGTTGTAATGCAGGTTGCCGTCGCCCAGGTGGCCGAAATTCACCAGCCGCACACCGGGGATCGCCTGGCGCAGCAGCGCGTCGGTCTCGCGGCAGTAGTCGGGAATCCGAGACACCGGAATCGAGATGTCGTGCTTGATGTTCAGGCCCTCTTCGGCTTGCGCCAGCGGGATGCTCTCGCGGATGTGCCAGAGCTGGCGCGCCTGCGCGATGTTCTCCGCCACCACTGCGTCGGTGACGCAGCCGTCTTCCAGCGCGGCTTCCAGCAGGTGCTCGAACTGGCCGCGCGCATGCAACTCGGATTCGTGGTCCGAGTTTTCCAGCAACACGCAATACGGCGTCTGCTCGTACAGCGGCACGCGCAGCTGCGGAAAATGCTTCGCCGTCAGCTCCAGCGCGAACTGCCCCATAACCTCGAAACCGGTCAGGCCGGCGCCCAGTTGCCGGTGCGCGGTGCCGAGCAGGGCGACCGCGGCTTCCAGCGACGGCACGGCTGCCCAGGCGGTGAGGCTGGCCGCCGGCAGCGGGTACAGCTTCATCGTCGCGGCGGTGATGATGCCCAGCGTGCCCTCGCTGCCGATGAACAGGTCACGCAGGTCGTAGCCGGTGTTGTCCTTGCGCAGGCCGGTCAGGCCTTCCCACACCTCGCCCTGGGCGGTCACGACTTCCAGGCCCAGGCACAGGTCGCGGGCATTGCCGTACCGCACGACCTGGGTACCGCCGGCGTTCGTGCCGAGGTTGCCGCCGATCGTGCAACTGCCTTCCGCCGCCAGGCTGAGCGGAAACAGCAGTCCCTGCTGTTCGGCGGTTTCCTGCAGCGTCTGCAGCACGCAGCCGGCTTCAACGGTCATCGTCAGGTTGTCGGTGTCGATGCCGCGGACCTTGTTCATGCGCTGCAGGCTCAGGACCACCTGGGTGCCGGAGCCGTCGGGCGTCGAGCCGCCGACCAGTCCGGTGTTGCCGCCCTGCGGGACGATGGACGTGCCCGCGGCTGCGCAGGCCTTGACCACGGCGGCAACCTGCGCCGCGGACGCGGGGCGCACGACGGCCAGCGCCTTGCCGCGCTCGCGCTTGCGCCAGTCTTCTTCCCAGGCGCGCAGGTCGCCGTCGGTCAGTACATTTCCCGGGCCGACGATTCCGCGCAGCGTCTCGATCAGGTTCATGGAGCCGCCTTTTTCAAGCGGGTGCGCACATGAAGTACGCAGGCGGCGAACAACAGCAGGCACAGGACGACTTCGATCGCGGCGAGCCAGCGCCCGGGCCCGCGGTCGCTGGCCGCGCGGACCACGCCTTCGGTGAAATAGAGCCAGACCAGCAAGCTGACCCAGCGGTAGGTGTACATGCGGTTGCGCAGCAGGCCGGCCAGCGGAAAGCACAGCGGCAGCACCTTCAGCGCAAGCCAGGAGCCGCCGCTGCGCACCGGCGCCAGCCACAGCTCCCAGGCCAGCCCCAGCACGATCAGGCCCAGTACGCAGGCGACCGCGACGGCGCGGGCGACGGCGACGGTGGCATTGCCGGGAACGGGGACGGGGACGGCGGAGTCAGGCAGCATAGGCGATGGCATCATAGCGGGCGATGAACCTGCGCCAACTTCTCACGGACCTGCGGCTCTTCCCCTGGAAGTCGACGGCACTCAAGCTGGGAGAGCGCTTCCGCGAGGACCGGCTTAGCCTCACGGCCAGCAGCCTCACTTTCACCACCACCATCGCGCTGGTGCCGTTCTTCACCGTGGCGCTGGCGATCTTCACCGCGTTCCCGATGTTCAACCAGGTCCAGGGCGCGCTGCAGACCTGGCTGGTGCAAAGCCTGATTCCCGACGCGATCGCACGGCAGGTCCTGGGCTACCTCACGCAGTTCGCCGGCAAGGCCAGCCGGCTCGGTACGGCCGGCCTGGCGGCGCTGTTCGTGACCGCGTTCGCCCTGATCCTCACCATCGACCGCACCCTCAACAGTATCTGGCGGGTGCGCCGGCCGCGGCCGCTGGCCCAGCGCGTCCTGATCTACTGGGCGGTGATGACGCTCGGCCCGCT
>JACMQP010000072.1 GCA_014376915.1 Ramlibacter sp. | reverse complement strand
CCTGTGGATCATCCAGGAGCTGGCCCGCAAGCTGGACTGCGACTGGCAGTACAACCACGTCAGCGAAGTGTTCGACGAGATGCGCCACACCATGCCCAGCATCGGCGGCATCACCTGGGACCGGCTGGAGCGCGAGCATTCGGTCACCTACCCCTGCGTGAAGGAAGGCGATCCGGGCCAGTCGGTGGTGTTCGTCGACGACTTCCCCCGCGCCGATGGCCGTGCCCGGTTCGTGCCGGCCGACATCATCCCGGCCAACGAACGGCCCGACGCCGAGTACCCGATGGTGCTGATCACCGGTCGGCAGCTCGAACACTGGCACACCGGCAGCATGACCCGCCGGGCCACGGTGCTGGACGCGCTCGAGCCCGATCCGGTGGCGCTGGTGCATCCGCTGGACCTGGCCGCAATGGGCGGCCAGCCGGGCGACGTGGTGACGATCGAGTCGCGCCGCGGCGAGGTCTGCCTGTATGCGCGCGCCGACGAGAGCTCGCCGCGCGGCGCCGTGTTCGTGCCCTTCTGTTACTACGAAGCGGCGATCAACCGGCTGACCAACGCGGCACTCGATCCATTCGCCAAGATCCCGGAGTTCAAGTACTGCGCGATCCGGGTCAAGGTCGGCGGGCAAGCGCCGGTGCAGATCAGCTACGGTGGCGGCCAGGCGCTGGAGAACGCGCTGGCCTGAGCCGGTCGCGTACCGCACCCCCCGACCCATTACCCAAAGGCAAGCATGGCGAAGAGCAATAGCAAGACGAACACGACGAAGTCAACAAAAGCGGTCGATGGCACGAGCGTCGGCATGATCGGACTGGGCATCATGGGGTCGGCCATGTCGGCCAACCTGGTCAAGGCGGGCTTCAAGGTGTTCGGCTACGACCCGGTGGCGAAGGCCCGGGCGCGGTTGAAAACGGCCGGCGGCACTCCGTGCGACAGCGCCACGGATGTGGCCCGCCAGAGCCGGTTCATCGTCCTGTCGCTGCCCAGCGAGGCAGCGCTCGACGAGGCCTGCGCGGCATTGATCGGCGGCGCCGGCAAAGGCACGGTCGTTGCCGAAACCAGCACGCTGCCCGAAGCAGCCAAGCTGCGAGCGCAAGCCCTGCTGGCCCGCAACGGCATCACGCTGCTGGACTGCCCGCTGTCCGGGACCGGCGCGCAGGCGCTCACGCGCGACCTGGCGGTGTATGCCAGCGGCGATGCCGCGGGCATCAAGCAGTTCGCGCCGGTCTTCGAAGGATTTGCCAGGGCCCGCTACGACGTCGGCGCGTTCGGCAACGGCATGCGGATGAAGCTGGTGGCCAACCTGCTGGTGGCCATCCACAACCTGTCGACCGCGGAAGCCCTGGCGCTGGGCGCACGCTCGGGCCTGGACCCGGCCATGGTGGTCAGGGTCGTCGCCGACGGCGCCGGGGGCTCCCGCATGTTCCAGGTCCGGGGGCCGGTCATGGTCGATCGTTCATGGGAGCAGGCCACGATGAAGGTCTCCACCTGGCAGAAGGACATGCGCCTGATCGGCGACCTGCTGGAAGCGACCGCCACGGCAGCGCCGCTGTTCGCCGCCTGCGTTCCGGTCTACAACGCCGCCATGGCGCTCGGGCATGGGCCGGACGACACGGCCGCCGTCTACTCGGTGCTGGAGCACATGATGGGAGCGTCGCCCAAGGGCGCTGTGAAAGCCGCCCGGGGCAAACCCAAGGTCAATGCCAAGGCCAAGGCCAAGGTCAAGACGAACGCCTGACGCGGCGCGGCGCGGGCGCCAGCGCTTCCGGCGCAAAAGCCGCCAACAGCCTGGGGTACGTGGTCTTCGCACCTTCAAGGAAATTGTCGACTGCGAAGCCCACGTGCGTCATGAAGTCCACCTTCACGCGCGCCTGGTACACATGTTCGCGCAGCGCGAAATAGAAGATGCCGCCGTGCAGGCTCCAGACGAATTCGATCTCCTGCTCCGACACGGCGGCCTGCGGGTTGTCGGGCAACCCGCAGTCGCGGCGCAGCTCCAGGCAGTACACGGGCATGAGCTGGGTTCGCACCAGCCGGATATAGCGCCGGTTCAGCTCGGGCCGCGACAACCCCGCGTGCAGGTAGATGCGGATCCAGTCGGGCTGGTAGGTTGCCTGCGAGTATTGGCGGTAGAACTCGACCAGCCGCTCGCGAAAGGGCGTGCTGCGGTCCTGCAGCATCGCGATCCACGCCGGATTCCAGCGGCCCTCGAACACGGTCTGGTAGACCCGTTCGACCAGCGCCTGCTTGTTGGCGAAATAGCGGTACAACAAAGGCTGGGTGATGCCCAGCCGGGTGGAAAGCTCGCGCGTCTGGCCGGAAAATCCGACTTCGGAAAAGTAGGCGATGGCCCCGTCGATGATCTGCCGTTCGCGGTCCGCCGGCGCCAGCCTCGACCTGGGAGACTTGACGCTGGCGGCAACGTCCTTCGGGGCAGCGACCCTGGGCCTGGCTTTCAATGACGAGGCACCCTGCTATTCGCCCTTGATGCCGTTTTCCGCCACCAGCTTGGCGTATCTGGAAATTTCTTCCTTCAGGAAGGCCCTGAATTCGTCCTGGGTGCTGGCCTGGGCCTCGACGCCGAGGCCGGCGAATTTTTCCTTCAGGTCGGGGTCGGCCATGATCTTCACCAACGCGGTGTGGTAACTGTCGACGATCGCCTTGGGCGTTCCGGCCGGCAGGAAGGCGCCCCACCAGTTTTCCGCCACCAGCCCCGGCAGGCCCGCTTCGGCGAAGGTCGGGATCTCGGGAAACAGGCGCGATCGCCGCGCGCTGGTGATCGCCAGCGGGCGCAGCCGATTGGTCTTGATGAACTGCGACACCGG
>JACMQP010000071.1 GCA_014376915.1 Ramlibacter sp. | reverse complement strand
CCCGACCGAGACCCACCTGAACTACACGCTGTTCCACCCGGTCGGCGTCTGCGCGCTGATCTCGCCGTGGAACGTGCCGTTCATGACCGCGGCCTGGAAGGTCGCTCCCTGCCTGGCTTTCGGCAACACCGCGGTGCTGAAGGTGAGCGAGCTGTCACCGATGAGCGCAGCGCGTCTCGGCGAGCTGGCGCTGGAAGCGGGCATCCCGCCCGGCGTGCTGAATTTGGTGCACGGCTATGGCAAAGAGGCCGGCGAGCCGTTGGTGCGCCATCCGGATGTGCGCGCCATCTCCTTCACCGGATCGACTGCGACCGGCAATCGCATCGTCAAGGAAGCGGGCCTGAAGAAGTTCAGCATGGAGCTGGGTGGCAAATCGCCGTTCGTGATCTTCGCGGATGCCGACCTGGACCGCGCGCTGGATGCGGCGATCTTCATGATCTTCTCCAACAACGGCGAGCGCTGCACGGCCGGCAGCCGCATCCTGGTGCAGCAATCGATCTATGCCGACTTCGCGCAGAAGTTCGCCGAGCGGGCCAAGCGCATCACCGTGGGTGATCCGCTCGACGAGAAGACCATCATCGGCCCGATGATCAGCCAGGCCCATCTCGCCAAGGTCCGCAGCTACATCGAGCTGGGACCGAAAGAAGGCGCGACGCTGCTGTGCGGCGGCCTCGATGCGCCATTGCTGCCGGACCGGGTGAAGAAGGGCAACTACGTGCTGCCGACCGTCTTCGCCGATGTCGACAACCGCATGAAGATCGCGCAGGACGAGATCTTCGGTCCGGTCGCCTGTCTGATCCCGTTCCAGGACGAGGCCGACGCGATCCGGCTGGCCAACGACATCGCCTACGGACTATCAAGCTATGTCTGGACCGAGAACATCGGCAAGGCGCACCGCGTCGCCGCCGCCGTGGAGGCCGGCATGTGCTTCGTCAACAGCCAGAACGTACGCGACCTGCGTCAGCCCTTCGGCGGGACCAAAGCGTCGGGCACCGGCCGCGAAGGCGGCACCTGGAGCTACGAGGTGTTCTGCGAGCCGAAGAACGTCGCTGTCTCGATGGGTTCGCACCACATTCCGCACTGGGGAGTCTGACCATGGGAAAACTAGCCCTCGCGGCCAAGATCACCCACGTTCCCTCGATGTACCTCAGCGAGCAAGACGGCGCGCGCAAGGGTTCGCGCCAGGACGCGATCGACGGCCACCTGGAAATCGACCGCCGCTGCCGGGCACTCGGCGTCGACACCGTCGTGGTGTTCGACACCCACTGGCTGGTCAACGCCAATTACCACATCAACTGCGCGCCACACTTCAAAGGCACGTACACCAGCAACGAGCTGCCGCACTTCATCAGCAACATGCCCTACGAATTCCCGGGCAACCCGGAGCTCGGCAAGCTGCTGGCACAAGCCTGCAATGCGCACGGCGTGGAAACGCTGGCGCACGACAGCACCACGCTGGCCCCGGAGTACGGCACGCTGGTGCCCATGCGCTACATGAACAGGGACCGGCACTACAAGGTGGTGTCGGTGTCGGCGCTGTGCCAGGCGCACTACCTGGACGACAGCGCGCGCCTGGGCTGGGCGATGCGACGGGCGATCGAGGACAACTACGACGGCACCGTCGCCATCTTGGCCAGCGGCTCGCTGTCGCACCGCTTCGCCCAGAACGGGCTGGCGCCCGAATTCGCCTTCAAGGTCTGGAGCCCTTTCCTGGAGGCACTGGACCACGAGGTGGTGCGCATGTGGGAGCGCGGCGAGTGGAAACAATTCTGCGGGATGCTGCCCGAATACGCCGCCAAGGGCCACGGCGAAGGCTTCATGCACGACACGGCCATGCTGCTGGGCGCGCTGGGCTGGTCCGGCTATGACGGCAAGGTCGAAGCGGTCACCCCCTACTTCGGCGCTTCGGGCACCGGCCAGATCAACGCCATCTTCCCGGTGACGCCGCAGTCCGGCGCGGCGATCCCCGCGCCGCAGGCCTCGGCGGCAGCGGGCTATACCAACATCAACCAGCGCCTGTAATGCCGCACCTCGTCATCCTCTACACACCCAACATCGAATCCAAAACCGACTTGAGCGCGCTGTGCCGCGTACTCGCCGACGAGATGCTGGAGATCCGCGACGAAGCTGGCAAGGAGGTGTTCCCGACCGGTGGCACACGGGTGCTGGCGTACCCGGCGGCGCACTACGCGGTGGCCGACGGCAAGGACGACTACGCCTTCATGTACCTCAACCTGCGCATGGCAACGGGGCGCAGCGACGCGGTAAAAAAGGACGCCGGCGACCGCCTGCTGGCCAGGGTGAAGGAACACTTCGCGCCGATCTTCGACCGCGAGTTGATCGGCATCACCCTGCAGATCGACGAGAGCCCCGGGCAGGTGTACGACGGCAAACACAGCTCGCTGCACCCGCTGTTCAACAAATGATTCCGGCGAACCGTCAAGGAACCTGAATGATTGACAAAGAGCTCATCCGGCAACTCGCCAACGAACTGAACGAGAGCGAGAAATCGCGCGTGCAGGTCGAGCATTTCTCGAAGCGCTTTCCCGGCATGACGATCGAGGACGGCTACGCCGTACAGCGGGCCTGGGTGAAGATGAAGACCGACGGCGGCCGGGTGGTGCGCGGGCACAAGATCGGCCTGACCTCGCGCGCCATGCAGCAAGCCAGCCAGATCGACGAGCCCGATTACGGGGTGCTGCTGGACGACATGTTCTTCGAGCCCGGCGACCTCCCCGCCAGCCGCTTCATCGCGCCGCGGGTCGAAGTCGAACTGGCCTTCGTGCTCAAGCGCAAGCTCGTGGGCAAGGTGATCGCCATCGACGACGTGCTGGCCGCGACCGACTACGTGCAGCCGGCGATCGAGATCATCGACTCGCGCATCGAACAGCATGACCGCCACACCAAGGCGTTCCGCAAGGTGCAGGACACGATCAGCGACAACGCGGCCAACGCCGCAATCGTGCTCGGCGGCCGCAAGGTCAGGCCGTCCGAAGTGGACATGCCCTGGATCGGGGCCATCCTGCGCCAGAACGGCGTGGTCGAGGAAACCGGCCTGGCCGCCGGCGTGCAGGGCCACCCGGCCATCGGCGTCGCCTGGCTGGCGATGAGGCTCGCGCCCTGGGGCGAGTGCCTGGAAGCGGGCGAGACCGTGCTGGCGGGATCGTTCACCCGTCCGGCGCTGGCGCGGCGGGGCGACCGGTTCAGCGCCGACTATGGCCCGCTCGGCCGCTTCGACTTCAACTTCGCGTGAGCGCCATGAGCGAACAGCCTTCCAGGAAGAAATTCCGTTCGACGACCCGCGTCGGAGGCACCATCCGCGCGACCCTGCGCGGCTCTCCGGAGCGACCCGCGGCCTGTGCATCGGCTACGCCCGGCCGCAAGCGCGTAGCATTGATGTGGATCTGACAGCGGCGCGGCTCAGCGAACGACTGGCCGGCCAGCCACCAGGGCGCGGTGACCCATTGCGGAAACGTCGTCTGGCTGCGCGACGAATCCTGAGCCGATTCATTTTTTTGTCAGCCTCGATCCAAACCAGGAGATCCCCATGAGCATTTCACGCCGCAACGTCCTGCAGTCCGCAGGCGCCTCCGCCCTGCTCGCCACCATCGGCCAGCAGGCTCTCGCCCAATCCAACATGGAAGTGGTGCGCCTGATCACCGGGTTCGCTGCTGGCGGCACCTCCGATACCACCTGCCGGCGCGTCGCGACGCGGCTGGCGCCGGACTACGCCAGAACCGCAGTGGTCGAGAACAAGACCGGCGCCGGCGGCCAGATCGCCGTGCAATACGTCAAGTCCGCGGCGCCGGACGGCTCCACCGTGCTGCAGACGCCGACGTCGATCCTCACGATCTATCCGCACATCTTCAAGAAGTTGCCGTACGACCCGACGGTGGACCTGACGCCCGTCACGCTGGCCTGCGTATTCGACTTCGGCTTCGCTGTCGGCCCGGCCGTGCCGCTGTCGGTCAAGACGGTGCCCGAGTTCCTGGCCTGGGCCAAGGCCAATCCGCTGGGCCAGAACTTCGGCTCGCCCGCCGCCGGCTCGACGCCGCACTTCATCGGCGCGCTGCTGGGCAAGAGCGCCAGCCTCGACATGAAGCACGCCGCCTACCGCGGCACGCAACCGGCCATGCTGGACTTGCTGGGCGGCAACATCTCCGCCGTCTCGGGCCCGATCGGCGACATCACGCAGCACCTGCCCACCGGCAAGGTCCGCATCCTTGGCACCTCGGGCGCCAAGCGCAGCCGCTTCGCACCGGACGTGGCGACCTTCGCCGAGCAGGGCCTGCCGGAACTGACGCACAGCGAGTGGTTCGCCTTCTACCTGCCAGCCAAGGCGTCGCCGGAAGTGGTGAGCCGCCTGAACGCCGCGATGAAGTTCGCGCTGGCGCAAAAGGACGTGATCGACGGCATGGCCGGGTTCGGCCTGGAAGCGATGTCGTCGACGCCTGCCGAACTGGCCGACCTGATCCGCAAGGACACGGCCAAGTGGGCGCCGATCGTCAAGCGCATCGGCTTCACCGCCGAGGCCTGAACACCGTCCCTGCAAGGAGATCGCCATGAACGCCGTCCTCAAATCCGCGACCCAGACCGGCATGCATCCCGATGAGTGGAAGACCCGGCTGGAACTGGCTGCCTGCTACCGTATCTTCGCCATGCTGGGCTGGACCGAGATGATCTACAACCACATCACGCTGCGCCTGCCGGACAGCGTGACGGGCGGGCAGAAGCAGTTTCTGATCAATCCGTTCGGGCTGCACTACAGCGAGGTGACGGCGAGCAACCTGCTCAAGATCGACCTGCAGGGCAACAAGCTCGACGACAGCCCGTGGCCGGTCAATCCGGCCGGCTTCACGGTGCATGGCGCGATCCACGAGAACATCCCGCAAGCCCATTGCGTGATGCATACGCACACCACCAGCGGGCTCGCCGTCGCCTGCTCGCAGTCGGGGCTGGCGCAGAACAATTTCTATTCCGCGCAGCTGCACGGCATGGTGGCGTACCACGACTTCGAGGGCATCACCGTGCATGCCGACGAGGCGCCGCGGCTGCTGAAGAACATGGGCACCAGGCCGGTGGTGATTCTGCGCAACCACGGCCTGCTGTCCTGGGGCAAGACGCTACCGCTGGCTTTCGTGCGGCTGTGGACGCTGCAGCGGGCCTGCGACGTGCAGGTGGCGCAGGCCGCGCTCGGCCCGGCGATCGCGGTGAGCGACGCGGTGGCCGCCAAGACGACCCACGATTCGTTCCAGTGGGACCAGCGCTTCGGCGCCGGCCAGGACGTGTTCGATGCGCTGGTGCGGCAGGTCGACAGAATCGACCCGAGCTACAAGGACTAGCCGGTGAAAGTAGCGATCTACGGCGCCGGTGCCATCGGCGGCTGGATGGGCGTCAGGTTGGCGCAGGCCGGTTGCGAGGTCAGTGTGGTCGCTCGCGGCGCCACGCTGGAGGCGCTGCAGATGCACGGACTCCGACTGGAATCCACCGAAACGGTGTCGGTCCCGGTCCGCTCCAGCGGCAACCCGGCCGACCTCGGCGTGCAGGACCTGGTCATCGTCGCCGTCAAGGCGCCGGCGATGGCCGACGTCGCCAGGGCGATCGGCCCGCTGATCGGGTCCGCGACCATCGTGCTGACTGCCATGAACGGCGTGCCCTGGTGGTTTTTCGAAGGTTTCGGTGCCCAGTACGCCGGCACCCGGCTCAAAGCCGTGGACCCGGATGGCGCGATCGCCCGCGCCATTCCAGCGAAACACATCATCGGCTGCGTGGTCCACGCCAGCTGTTCGCTCAACAGCCCCGGGTTCGTGAAGCAGCACTTCGGCAACAAGCTGATCGTCGGCGAGCCGTCGGGCGAGAAGACGCCGCGGGTCAGGGAACTGGTCGCGCTGCTGGAGAAGGCCGGCTTCGAGACCGTGCTGTCCGAGCAGATCCAGAAGGATGCCTGGTACAAGCTCTGGGGCAACATGACCGTCAACCCCGTCAGCGCCATGACGGGCGCCACCACCGACCTCATCATGAACGACGACCTGGTGCGCGGCTTCATCTCCAGGGTGATGCTGGAAGCGCGCGAGATCGGCGGCCGAATCGGCATTCCGATCGCCCAGCAGCCCGAGGACCGGCACCAGGTCACGCGCAAGCTCGGCTCGTTCAAGACCTCGATGCTGCAGGACGTGGAATCAGGCAAGCCGGTGGAGCTCGACGCGCTGGTCACCGTCGTCAGGGAACTGGGCGAGCTGACCCAGGTGCCGACACCGTTCACCGACGCTTTGCTGGGTCTCGCGCGCTTGCACGCAAGGGTCCACGGCCTGTATCCAGCCGCATGACCGCCCGATGACCGTCCGCATCTCCGACCTGCACATCGCGCGCGAGGACGCGCTGCCCACGCCGCAGGCACTGCATGAAGAACTGACGTGCAGCGCTGACCAGGCCGCATTCATCGCCGCGGCGCGCGCCGGCGTGCGCCGGATCCTGCGCGGCGACGACGACCGGCTGCTGGTGATCGCCGGGCCGTGCTCGGTGCACGAGCCGGCGTCGGCCGTCGACTACGCCGGTCGCCTGCGCGCGCTGGCCGAACGCGAAGCCGATACGCTGCTGGTGGTGATGCGCGTGTATTTCGAGAAGCCGCGCACCCGCATGGGCTGGAAGGGCCTGATCTACGACCCGGGCCTGGACGACAGCGGCGACATCGGCGAGGGCCTGCGCGCAGCACGCCGTCTGCTGCTGGAATGCGCGCGGCTCGGCCTGCCCGCCGCCTCCGAAATCCTTGACCTGATCACGCCGCAGTACTACGCCGAACTTTTGAGCTGGGGCGCGATCGGCGCCCGCACCGTGGAAAGCCCGCTGCACCGGCAGATGGCCTCGGCGCTGTCGGCGCCGCTGGGCTTCAAGAACACGACCCAAGGTGGAGTCGGCGTGGCGATCGACGCGATCCATGTCGCCGGCCAGTCGCACCGCTTTCCCAGCATCTCGCTGCAGGGTCAGGCGATCGTCGTCACCACCACCGGCAACCCGGACGCGCACCTTGTGCTGCGGGGTGGCGCGGACGGTCCCAACTACGACGCAGCCAGCGTGGCCGCGGCCGCGCAGGCACTGGCGGCTGCCGGCCTGCCGGCGCGGTTGCTGGTGGACTGCAGCCACGGCAACAGCGCCAAGGACTGGCGACGCCAGCCCGAGGTGGCCGCGGACCTGGCGCGGCAGGTGGCGGCTGGATCGCGCGCCATCGCCGGCGTG
>JACMQP010000470.1 GCA_014376915.1 Ramlibacter sp. | reverse complement strand
GCTGAGCGGCGAGAAGGGTGCGTTCTGGTCGACCGCGCAGCACCTGATCCTGCCGACCATCGTGCTGGGGACCAACCCGCTGGCGGTGGTGGCGCGGATGACGCGCTCGGCGATGCTGGAAGTGCTGGGCGAGGACTACATTCGCACGGCCCGCGCCAAGGGCCTGCCGCCGCTGCGGGTGGTGGGCATCCACGCGCTGCGCAATGCGCTGATCCCGGTGGTGACGGTGATCGGCCTTCAGGTCGGCGTGCTGTTCACCGGCGCCATCCTCACCGAGACCATCTTTTCCTGGCCGGGCGTGGGCAAGTGGTTGATCGAGGCGATCAACCGGCGCGACTATCCGGTGCTCCAGGGCGGCATGCTGCTGCTCGGCGTGGTGGTGATGCTGGTCAACCTGCTGGTCGACGTGACCTACGGCATCATCAATCCGCGCATTCGCCAGGCCCGCTGAGGTGAACACAGTGGCGTCGACTTCCATGACAGCACACGGCACGCCACCTGGCCCGCTGCGTGAATTCTGGATGGCGTTTTCCGCCAACCGCGGCGCCGTCATCGGCCTGTGGACGGTCCTCTTGCTGCTGCTGGTGGCCCTGTTCGCGCCCTGGATCGCGCCGCACGCGCCGTTTGAGACCAACACCGCGGCCTTCCTCCGCCCGCCCGCCTGGCAGACCGGCGGCTCGCTTCAATACCTGCTGGGCACCGACGCCATCGGCCGCGACATCCTGTCCCGATTGATCCACGGTGCCCGGCTGTCGCTGTCGATCGGCTTGGCGGTTGTGCTGATCTCGGTCGCCGCCGGCATCGTGCTGGGCCTGGTTGCCGGCTTCGCCCGTGGCATCGTCGAGATCGCGATCATGCGGCTGATGGACATCATCCTCACGCTGCCCAGCCTGCTGCTGGCGATCGTGATCGTCGCCATCCTCGGCCCCGGGCTGATGAACGCGATGCTGGCGGTGGCGATCGTGGTGCTGCCGCATTACGTGCGGATCACCCGCGCCTCGGTGATCGCCGAAGTCGGCAAGGACTATGTGACGGCCGCGCGCATCAGCGGCGCCAGCACGCTGCGGTTGATGTTCAGCGAGGTGCTGCCCAATTGCGCCGCGCCGCTGATCGTGCAGGCGACGCTGGGCGTTTCCACCGCCATCCTCGACGCCGCGGCGCTGGGCTTCCTCGGCCTCGGCGCCCAGCCGCCGTCGCCTGAGTGGGGCACGATGCTGGCCGACGCGCGCGAGTTCGTGCTGCGCGCCTGGTGGGTCGTCACCTTTCCGGGGCTGGCGATCCTGATCGCCGTGCTCGCATTCAACGTGATGGGCGACGGATTGCGCGACGCGCTTGATCCGAAGCTCAAGAGATGACCAGGGTGAAGCGCCCGAATCCACCATGCCACTGCTAGAAATCGAAGACCTGCACGTCGAGTTCCCGACCCAGGGCAGCGTCCTGCATGCCGTCGAAGGCGTGAGCCTGACGCTGGAAGAGGGCGAGGTGCTGGGCATCGTCGGCGAATCCGGCTCCGGCAAGAGCGTTGCGATGATGGCGCTGATGGGACTGGTTGCCGATCCGGGGCGGGTGCGCGCCAGGACGCTCCGCTTCGCCGGCCACGACCTGCTGGGCCTTTCTGACAGGGCCCGCCGGCGGCTGGTGGGCAAGGACATGGCGATGATCTTCCAGGAGCCGACCACCAGCCTCAACCCGTGCTTCACCATCGGCTGGCAGCTGGTCGAGGCGCTGCGGCTGCATTCGCCGCTCAACCAGGCCAGCGCGAAAAAGCGCGCGATCGAGCTGCTGGAGCAGGTCGGCATCCCGGCCGCCCACACGCGCCTCGACGACTATCCGCACCAGATGTCCGGCGGCATGAATCAGCGGGTGATGATCGCGATGGCGATCTCGTGCAACCCGCGGCTGCTGATCGCCGACGAGCCGACCACGGCGCTGGACGTGACCATCCAGGCCCAGATCCTGGACCTGCTGCGCAACCTGCAGCAGGAGCGCGGCATGGCCCTGGTCCTCATCACGCACAACATGGGCGTCGTCAGCGAGATGGCGCAGCGCGTCGCTGTCATGTACGCCGGCCAGGTGATGGAGCAGCGGCCGGTCGCGCAACT
>JACMQP010000469.1 GCA_014376915.1 Ramlibacter sp. | reverse complement strand
GAAGATTCGTCGCTGCTGCTGACCATCGCGCTGAAGGCCGCTGCGCTTCCCTGAAGTCGGCCTCGCGCCCACTGTGGTGATCCCGGAGCACGTCCGCTCTGGCAATCCACTGCAGTTGATCCAGATCAAACCAGCGGCGGCCTGACCTTTTACGATAGGGCCATTACAAATGCATCTTCTAAACGAGGTCCACATGCCGACTTGTTCTGCTACCCACGGCGATGTCCGCACCATCGCACCGCGCGAGCGTCATTCCCTGATTTTTTCCACCTTCGACAGCAGCGGCGGCAAGTGCTGCGGCTCGTGCGGCGGCAGCTGATTTCGCATTTCAAGGAATGACAAGGAACCATCATGAAAAACAACAGGATGCTGTGGCGCTGGCTCGCATTCATCTTCGTGCTGTCGTTCGGGACGCTCGGCTTCATCGGCTGGCAGATCTACCTGACGGCGCCGCCGATTCCCAGGGCCGTGGTCACCACCAACGGCCAGCTGATCTTCACCGGCGAACAGGTTGGCAGAGGCCAGCAGGTCTGGCTGGCCAGCGGCGGCCAGCAGCAGGGCAGCGTCTGGGGCCACGGCGCCTACGTGGCGCCCGACTGGTCGGCCGACTGGTTGCACCGCGAAGCGCTGGCGCTGCAGGCGATCCGCAGCGGCGAACTGCGCAAGGACCCCTCCGCATGGACTGCCGCCGACAAGGGCGCGGTTGCCGCGTCGCTGAAGGAGGAAATGCGCAAGAACACCTATGACGAAACCAGTGGCGTGGTCACGGTTTCGCCGGGGCGCGCCGAAGCCATCCGCGACACGGCGCGCCACTACGACGCGCTGTTCGGCAACGACGTCTCGCTCGACAAGTTGCGCGACCAGTACGCGATGACCGGCAACCTGCTGTCCGACCCGGCCGACCGCCAGGCCCTCACCGCCTTCTTCTTCTGGACCGCGTGGGCGGCGTCGACCGACCGTCCGGGCGAGGAGAACCTGTCGTACACCAGCAACTGGCCGCACGAGCCGCTGGTGGGCAACAAGATGACCGACTCGGCCGCCAGGCCACCCGCAAGTACTTTTTCGCAGTCATCGGCCTGATGCTGCTGCAGATCGGCATGGGTGTCGTCACGGCGCACTACGCCGTCGAGGGCCAGTCCTTCTTCGGCCTGCCGCTGGCGCAGGTGCTGCCTTACGTGGTCAGCCGCACGGTGCACACCCAGGTCGGCATCTTCTGGATCGCCAACGCCTGGCTGGCCACCGGCCTGTACATCGCGCCGCTGCTCTCCGGCAAGGAGCCCAGGCTGCAGAAGCTGGGCGTCGACGTGCTGTTCTGGGCGCTGATCGCCATCGTGGTCGGCTCCACCGTCACAGGCTGGATGGGCACGCTGCAGCACCGCGGCGTCGACTTCAGCTTCTGGATCGGCAACCAGGGCCTGGAATTCACCAGCATGGGACGGGTGTGGCAGCTGCTGCTGTTCGTCGGCCTGCTGTTCTGGGTGTTCCTGTTTGGACGGGCGCTGTGGCCGGCGCTGAAGAAGCCGTCGGAAACCCGCGGCCTGATTGCCATGGTGTTCCTGTCGGCCGCCTGCATCGGCGGGTTCTACGCCACCTCCCTGACATGGGGCCAGCAGACCCACTACTCGATGGTCGAATACTGGAGATGGTGGCTGGTCCACCTCTGGGTGGAAGGCTTCTTCGAAGTGTTCGCCATTGCCGTCGTCGCACTGATCTTCACCAACCTGGGACTGGTGCGCGCCAGCAGCGCCAACCGCGCGATCATCGCCGAGACCATCGTGTTTCTGTTCGGCGGCATCCTGGGCACGCTGCATCACCTGTACTTCACGGGCACGCCGACCTCGGTGATCGCCGTCGGCGCCGTGTTCTCCGCGCTGGAAGTGGTGCCGCTCACGTTGATCGGGCTGGAAGCGCTGCAGACCTGGAGGCGCTCGACCGCGACACCGTGGCTGGCCGCCTACAAGTGGCCGGTGATGTGCTTCGTCGCCGTCGGTTTCTGGAACACCGTCGGCGCCGGCCTGCTCGGCTTCGCCATCAATCCGCCGGCGTCCCTCTACTACGTGCAGGGCCTGAACATGACGGCGGCCCACGGCCACGCCGCCCTCTTCGGTGTGTATGGAATGCTGGGCATCGGCCTCATGCTGTTCTGCCTGCGCGGGTTGTACGACCGCAAGCTGCATGCGGACGCCCTGCTCAAACCCGCCTTCTGGAGCCTGAACATCGGGCTGGCAATGATGGTCTTCCTGTCGCTGCTGCCAGCCGGCATCTACCAGGCCTGGGCCAGCGTCAGCAAGGGCCTGTGGTACGCCCGCTCGGCCGACGTGATCCACTCGAAGGTGATGGAGACGCTGGTGTGGATGCGGGTGCCCGCCGACATCCTGTTCGCCATCGGCGCACTGTTCCTGGCCCTGTATGCCTTCCGGCTGCTGGGACGGGCAAAGGCGCAAACTGTCGCCAT
>JACMQP010000468.1 GCA_014376915.1 Ramlibacter sp. | reverse complement strand
GATTTTCAACTGCACGCGGTGGCCGTGCCCGCGCCGGGGGCCGTGCAGGCGCAGGACACGCGGGTGCTGGGGCAGTTCCTGCGCGATGTCGTGCAGCTGAATCAGACCGGACGCAATTTCCGCATCTTCGGGCCGGACGAGACGGTGTCCAACCTGCTCGGCGCGGTGTTCGAAGTGACCCATCGCCAGTGGGACGCCGAGCGGCTCGACAACGACGAGTTCCTCCAGCCCGAGGGCTTGGTGGTCGATTCGATGCTCAGCGAGCACCAGTGCCAGGGCTGGCTCGAAGGCTATCTGCTGACCGGCCGCCACGGCCTGTTCAACAGCTATGAAGCCTTCATCCGCATCGTCGATTCGATGTTCAGCCAGCATGCCAAATGGCTGAAGGTGACGCGCGAGCTGCCCTGGCGGCGGCCGATTGCCTCACTCAACTATTTGCTCGCCTCGCACGTCTGGCAGCAGGACCACAACGGCTTCACGCACCAGGACCCCGGCTTCATCGACCACGTGGTCAACAAGAAGGCCGATATCGTGCGCGTCTACCTGCCGCCCGATGCCAACTGCCTGCTGTCGGTCGCCGACCACTGCCTGCGCAGCCGCAATTACGTCAATGTGGTGATCGCCGGCAAGCACGCGCTGCCGCAGTGGTTGACGATGGACGAGGCCGTCGTCCACTGCACCGAGGGCATCGGCATCTGGCAATGGGCCAGCAATGACCAGAGCAGTGATCCCGACGTGGTGATGGCCTGCTGCGGCGATACGCCCACGCTCGAAATATTGGCCGCCACGGCGATGCTGCGCGAGCATCTCCCCGCGCTGAAAATCCGGGTCATCAACGTCGTCGACCTGATGAAGCTGCAATCGGCCAGTGAGCATCCGCACGGCCTCAGCGAGGCCGATTTCGACTCGCTGTTCACGCGCTACAAACCGGTGATCTTTGGCTTCCATGGCTACCCGTCGCTGATTCACCGGCTCGCCTATCGCCGCGCAAACCGCAATTTCCACGTGCATGGCTACAAGGAGGAGGGCACGATCACCACCGCCTTCGACATGCGGGTGCAGAACGACCTCGACCGCTTCCACCTGGTGATGGACGTCATCAATTGCCTTCCCGCGCTGGACAGCCCAGGCGCGTACCTGAAGCAGATGTGCCGGGACAAGCTGATCGCGCACAAGCGCTACATCGACCAGCATGGCGAAGACCTGCCGGAGATTCGGAATTGGGTATGGCCCGCATGAAGGCCACAGTCGCAGCGCTGATGGCCGACGCCAAGGGCCTGCTGGCGATGGACGAGAGCAACGGCACGTGCAACCAGCGCTTTGCCAGCGCGGGCATCGCGCAGACGGAGGCGATGAGGCGCGCTTACCGCGAACTGCTGCTCAGCACGCCGAATCTCAGCGAATGCATCGGCGGCGTGATCCTCTACGACGAAACAATCCGGCAGGCGGCGGCCGACGGCCGGCCCTTCGCCCAACTCGCTCGCGATGCGGGCCTGCTCGTCGGCATCAAGGTGGACACCGGGGCCAAAGACCTCGCCGCCCACCCCGGCGAGAAGATCACCGAAGGGCTCGACGGATTGCGTGAGCGGCTGCAGGCCTACGCCGGGATGGGCGCAAGCTTTGCCAAATGGCGGGGCGTGTTCGCTGTCGGCGAAGCGGGCCACCACCCAAGCCCTGCGTGCATCGCGGCCAACGCCCACGCCCTGGCCCGGTACGCCGCCCTTTGCCAAGAGGCGGGCCTGGTGCCCATCATCGAGCCCGAGGTGTTGATGGATGGCAGCCACACGCAAGCGCGCTGCCAGCAGGTGAGCGAGGGCGTGCTGCGCAGCGTCTTCGAGCAACTGGCCCGGCAAGGCGTGGTGCTGGAAGCGATGCTTCTCAAGCCGAATATGGTGATCGCAGGCCTGGCCTGCGCCACACAGAACACGGCCAACGAAGTGGCCATAGCGACCTTGCAAAGCCTGCGGCGCGTGGTGCCAGCGGCCGTGCCTGGCATCGCCTTTCTGTCGGGGGGGCAGTCGGGTGAGTTGGCCAGCGCCCGCTTGAACGCCATGTACCGAGGAGTCGCCCTGCCCTGGGCGCTGTCTTTCTCGTTCGCCCGCGCGATCCAGCATCCGGCGCTGGAAATATGGGCGGGCGAGGACGCCAATCGAGAGGCGGCACAAGCGGCCTTGCTGCACCGCGTCCGCTGCAATCGCGCGGCCTTGAAAGGTCAGTACAGCGCTGCGATGGAAGTGCCGTGAACAGCCTTCTGCAACTCTTCTTCATCCGCCACGGCGAAACGGCCTGGTCGATCACCGGCCAGCACACCGGCCGCACTGATCTGCCGCTGACCCCGCATGGCGAGGAGATGGCTCGCGGACTGGCAGCGCGCTTGAAAGGCATCACTTTTTCCCAGGTGCTGACCAGCCCCCGGCTGCGCGCCCGCCGCACCTGCGAACTGGCCGGGTTGGATGCCCACGCCCAGATCGAAACTGAACTCGTCGAATGGGACTACGGCGACTACGAAGGCCTTCGCACCGCCGAGATTCGCCAGCAATACGCCGGTTGGGACATCTGGGAAGACGGCTGCCCGGGCGGCGACATGCCCATCGACGCGGCAACCCGCGCCGACCGCGTGATCGCTCGGCTTTGCGGGCTCAGCGGCAACATCGCCCTCTTTTCTCACGGCCAGTTCGG
>JACMQP010000467.1 GCA_014376915.1 Ramlibacter sp. | reverse complement strand
GGCCGTTTGCAGCAGCGCCGCCGAGCCGGGGGCTGCCCAAGCGCTGGTTGAATTGCTGTCCGCGCCGGACACCCGCGGCATGCGGGCGGCGGGCGGTTTCGAAGACCGCTAACTCGTTCCCTCCTGAAGACTCCCAACCCTGCGGGCCTCAGCCTGCGGGCGGGGTGCGCACGTCTGGCCGGATCCACTGACTTGTGTCCTGAAGACGCCTTCGCGCATCAGCGGTCCACCAGAATTCGGCACTCTGCTGTTGGGTTTTCGTGACATTGATCACGATTTTATAAATCTTTTAGCTTAATAACTTGTTTCTTACAAATTACATACGAAACACCTTGAAACATTAAGCACGAATGGTTACATTCAACTTCGTAGCCCCACTGAACTCAACCCACCGCTTAAGGAACCGTCATGAAAAAGCTCACCCTGATCGCCGCGGCCTCCGCCGCTCTCCTGTCCCCGGTCTTGTCGCAGGCCGAGTCGGCAGTGAACAACGCCGCTGTCGTCGGCTCGGTCGTCAGCGCCAAACTCAACTTCACCGTGGTTATCCCATCGGTGCTGTACCTCGCTGTCGGCCAGAACACCGCCTTCGCAGCCAACGCCGGCGTCGACTCCCTGGTCTTTACCGTGCCTTCAACCAACATCGGCGATTCGACCGTGATCGCCGGCGTCGGTGGCGACCAGCTGGCAGGCGCGGTCACCGTGCGCGTCTTCAGCAACGTCGGCGGCGCCACCGGCAACGTCAACCTGAACTCGACCACCACCGGCCAGCTGACCAACGGCACGGACTTCATTCCGTGGACGCAGATCGCGGTCGCTCCCGCTGCCCTGGCCACGCCGACCTCAGGCTTTACCAATGGCGCCATCACCCACCCGCCGTTCAACAACGCTGTCGGCGGCGGCGTCGGTGCCACCCCCACCTTGCTGACTGCCGTCGGCAAAGTGGTTCGCCAGGAAGGCAAATGGACCTTCACCTACGCCAACACCACTGCTTACCCGGCGGGCACCTACGGCGGCACCGCCCTCAAGAACGGAATCGTGACCTACACGGCAACCGCGCTCTGACCTGAACCGTTCCGGCTTCATCCGGAACGGTCATAGTTGGGTGGCGGCAACAAGCCCCGTCCGGCACTGGCTGCCCGTTTCGGAATTCCTCCGCAACGTGGACAATAGGAGCCGACCATGTCTCTTGTGCCCCACCTGCCGTCTTTTCGCCTGGGCAGACCTGTTTTCACGCGTCTTGCCGGTCTCGCGATCGCATCGATCTTTCTCGCTCCGGCAGTCAGTCACGCGTACCTTGTGAGCATCACTTCGGGGACCAAGTCGATCTTCCTGCAAGTCGGCACCGGCACCATGACCGGCGGCACCTTCCAGAGCGGCGGAACGCCGGGAAACAATGCCACCGTGAACACGGTGTCCGTGACTGTCCCGGCCGCCAGCCTTGGCACCGGCCCGCTGGGCATGACGCCCAATGTGATCGTGGTCACCAGCCCATGGGACAACTACGCCTTCTGTCCTTATCCGGCGCCGGTCTATGTCGGCGGCTTTTACCGCGCCCCCAGCGGCGGCAGTGCGACGCTGTCGGTCACGTCGCCGGCCAACCTGACCAGTGGCGCCAACACGCTTTCGTTCAACACCATCTCGTGGGTGTCGGCGGGCGCGTCTGACGCGACGCCCACCATCCCCAGCGGCACTTTCGTCGCGGGCACCACGCAAACCCTGCTGACCATCGCCAGGAACTTCTGGTTCGAAAGCTGCCTGACATTCACCTACGCGAATGCAGCAGTCATCCCCGCCGGGACTTACACGCAACAGGTGGTCTACTCCCTGACAGCGCCATGACCGCGTCACGGCACACCAGTCACCATCGCCGGGCTGTCGCCTGGTTCATGACGGCGGCCATCCTGCTGCTCGGCGCAATCCCCGCCGTCCGGGCAGCCAGCACTGTCCGGGTGGACGACTCTGGCACCGTCGTCAACCAGCCCGTGGTTGCGATGCGCTGGAGGAAACCGGTTCCCAGCCGCGCACAGGACAACAACGTGGACGCCGAGGTCCGCGTGGCATTGCGGCTGAACATGGCCCCGTTCCTGAACCAGCAGGTTCGCCTGTTCATGGGCCTGGCTCCCGTCAACGCCGACCCGGTCGTTGCCAGCTGGCGCACCCAGGGGCGATTGCTGCCCGGCACCGTCCGCTCCGGGGGCCGCACCCTCATTTTCAACGGCATCGTCACCGGCGCGCGGATGGAAGAGACGATCGACGTGACCTTGACTACGGACGGCCGCAACCTGGCTGGAACCCACACCCTGCAGTTCTATTTTGAAGTTGATTTGCCATGACGATACGGTCCCGTTTGCTGGCCCTGGCCCTGGCCTCTTCGGCCTTGACCGCCAGCGCAGAATTCGCGGTGGCGATCTCGCCGCCGCGCTTTGAACTCGAAGCCAAAGCCGGCGACGTGGTGCGCCAGACGATGGAGATCACCAACGGCGCGGCGCAGGCCGCCGCCCTGTCGGTGAAAACGGCCGACTGGACCTACGAGCCGGATGGCGGCGTCAACTTCAAGGAAGAACTTGGGCCCGGAAGTTGCCGCCCGTGGGTGACTATCGAGCGGCGCGAACTGACCGTGGTGGCCGGCCGGCCGTATCGATTCCGTTTCGAGGTGGCGCCCCCGCCGGGCACCGCCCCGACCGAATGCCGGTTTGCGATCCTAGTGGAAGGCCAGCAGGAAAGCACCAACGCAGGCGGCCTGGTGGTTCCCTTCAACGCGCGCCTGGCAGTGATCGTCTACATCGGCATCGGCGGTGTCCAGCCGGAACTGAGCGTGGTGGGCACCGAGGTCCAGACCGTCGATGGGCGTCCGGCGCCGATTCTGCGCATACGCAACAGTGGTCTGGCTCATGGCCGGCTGGAGGGATTCCTGGCCGGCACGGATGCACGCAACACGCCTCTGGATTTCGTGGCCCGCGGCTATCCGATCCTGCCGGGCGAAACCCGGGCGATCCCGTTGAACGCGACCCGCCAGGGCGATGCCGACGCACCGGTCAGCGTGACGTTCCCGGTCACGGTGAAGGGCAAGCTGGAATGGGGCAAGAAGCAGTCGCAGGATTTTGAGCAGCGCTTCGTCCAGTGAAGCCCGGCCAAACCATTACTGAAACCAAGCAACGAGCTCGCCGTCGTTCATCAAGGCCGCTGCTGGCACTGGCATTTGCCCTCGCCGCGCTGATAACACCGCCGGCTTCCGGCCAGACGGCAGGCGCCGCCGCCTACGTCGATCGTGTGCTGGAGACCGGCCCGCAATCAGAACAGGCTCCCGATGGTGAACAGGCCGCAGTCAATGCCGACGGCTGGGCGCGCAGCCTGCGGCTCGACTACTCGCTGTCGTCGCAGAAGGGGCCTTCGGCGTCGCTGTCGCGCGCCATTCAGTTCAGCGGGTTTCTGGACACGCCGAATCATGGCGCACTGTCTGTCGCCGGCAGCGTGAACTCACAGCGCGTCGACAGCCTGCCAGGCGATCGCAGCAGCAGCGCATCCGGCCGCAGCAGCTGGCGCATCGACCAGCGAGGCCTGCCGCTGGAAGGCGGCTGGATGGCTGACCACAGCGCCGGCGACGTCAGCACGGCGACGCCCCTGATGGCACGCAGCCTCGGCCGGATCTACCTGCCGTTCATCCCGATCTCCGGCCTTGCTGGCCACTGGTACCGGGGCGACGGCGTCGACCTCAACGCATCCGCCGGCAATCCCGGCCTGTTCACCGGGATCGACACCAACGGCTTCAGCCCCTCGGGCGGGCGGGTGAGCTCGGCCGGCGCCCAGATGCAGCTGGCTGGGCAGCGCAACGGCCTCTCGCGCACGGAGGCGGCCGTTCAGCTGGTGGACGCCCGCAACATCCCGGATCAGACGGGGACATCCGGATTGAATGCCCGTTCGCTCTGGGCAGCGGTCGCGTGGGAAGGTGCAGCCCCCTGGGCCAGCACCTTCACGCCCGGCCGCACCGATCCCATCCCGATGCGCAGCGGTGGCCTGCGCGTCCAGGGGAACTGGATGGAAAGCAGCAGCAACGCCGGCGCCCGGTCCGTCGGCGGCTGGCTGGACGCTGCCTGGCGCACCGACTGGCTGCAGAATTCCGCCGGCATCTTCTACCTTGAGCCGAACCTGCGCTGGGGCACCACCAGCGCGGCCAGCGACCTGAAGGGCGCGTACTGGCGAGCCGACACCTCGGCCCGCCGCTGGAACCTGGGCTGGACCGTCGAAGCCAGCGACAGCGTCAGTGGGCTTTCCGGCCCGAGTGCCTTCGGCAATGTCTCCGGCCGTTACAGCCTGGACACCAGCAATACCTTGGGCGCAACCCTATCGCTGCGCACCGGCAGCGGCTCGGGGCAGGCAGTGCAAATGAACTGGGCCCACGGATCCGATTGGGGCCAGACCCAATGGCGCGGCAATCTCCAGCGGGCTAGCAGCATCCGCACTGTGTTCGCCGGCATCGACCAGCTGTGGGCCCTGCCGTTGCCGATCACACTGTCCACGTCGCTGGGCTGGGAACAGAGCCGCAGCGCCGGGATGACCGCAAGCGTCCGCTCCTGGGGCCTGCTCGCCGGCTTCGCACCCACCAGCCAGCTCAACGTCGATGCCAGCCTGCGCGGCGCACACGGCACAAACAGCGACGCGCTCAATGCCAACATCGGCGTTTCTTGGCGCTACAACCTGAACTGGTCGCTGATCGGTCGCTATACCGAGGCGCGCGGCCAGGATCCCCAGTCCGCGCAGATCGTCTCCGCGCTCACTGCTGCGACGCTTGCGCCGTTGATTCCGACTCCGGGCAGCCGGACTTTGCAGCTCATCCTCCGTTACGAAGACCGGGCTGGCACCATCAGCGCGCCATTGGGCGGAACGCCGGGAACCGGGGCCGGTGCGCTGCAGGGCACTGTCTTTTTCGACGCCGACAACAACGGCCGGCGCGACGCTTCGGAAACCGGAGTGCCCAATGTGACGGTGGTGCTGGACCGTCGGTTCGTGGCGCGCACCGATGCCCAGGGCCGTTATGAATTTCCCTGGGTCGCCGCCGGCGCCCACACGCTCCAAATCCAGTCTGACAACGTGCCGCTGCCCTGGAGCCCCGTCCTGCGCGACCCGGTGCCGGCGTCGGTCGTCGTCCGCAGTACCACCGTCACCGACTTCGCCCTGCAGCGGGACCGCTGATCAGACCAGCAGTGCGTTGACCCGGCGGACGTAGGCTGCAGGATCATCGGGCATCCCGCCCTCGGCCAGCAGGGCTTGGTCGAACAGGATCTGCGCCAGGTCGTCGAAGTGCTCGGAGACCTCGAGCTTCTTGACCAGCGGATGGTCGGCGTTCACCTCCAGCACGGGCTTCATCTCCGGCACCTTCTGGCCGGCCTGCTTGAGCATCCGCGCAAGCTGCATGCTCATGCCGGCGTCCTGGACCACGAGGCAGGCCGGCGAATCCACCAGCCGCGTCGTGACGCGAACATCCTCGGCCTTGTCCTTGAGCGCCACTTTCAGCCGCTCCAGCACCGGCTTGAACGCTTCCGCAGCCTCCTCGGCCGCCTTCTTCTCCGACTCGTCCTGGAGTTTGCCGAGGTCGACTGCGCCGCGGGCAACCGATTGCATCGGCGTGCCGTCGAAGTCCTGCAGATGGTTCAGCGCCCACTCGTCGACACGATCGCTCATCAACAACACTTCAATGCCCTTCTTGCGGAAGACTTCCAGCTGCGGGCTGTTCTTCGCGGCGGGCAGGCTGTCGGCTGTGATGTAGTAGATCGCCTCCTGGCCTTCCTTCATCCGCCCCTTGTAATCGGCCAGCGACACGGTGGCCGCATCCGCCGTCGTGGAGGCGAATCGCAACAGCTTCGCCAGCCGCTCACGGTTGCCGAAGTCTTCGCCCAGCCCCTCCTTGAGCACGGCGCCGAACTCGGAATAGAACTTCGCGTACTTGCCCTTGTCCTCCTCGGTCGCAGCGTCGTCCTTCTCCAGCTTCGCCAGGTCTTCCAGCATCGAGAGTACGCGCTTGGTGGAGCCTTCGCGGATCGCCCGCACGTCGCGGCTTTCCTGCAGCAGTTCGCGGCTGACATTCAGCGGCAGGTCGGCCGAGTCGATCACGCCCTTGACGAAGCGCAGGTACACCGGCAGCAGCGCTTCGGCGTCGTCCATGATGAACACGCGCTTGACATACAGCTTGACGCCGGCCGCCTTGTCGCGGTTCCAGAGGTCGAACGGTGCATGCGCCGGGATGTACAGCAGCTGCGTGTACTCGGTCGAGCCTTCGACCCGGTTGTGCGACCAGGCCAGCGGCGCTTCGCTGTCATGGCTGATCTGCTTGTAGAACTCCTGGTACTGCTCGCTGGTGATGTCCTTCTTCGGCCGGCTCCACAGGGCGCTGGCCTGGTTGACCGTCTCCCACTCGTCGCCGAGGACCATTTCGCCGCCCTTGTTGTCCTCACCCTCCTTCCATTCTTCCTTGCGCATCTGGATGGGCAAGGAGATGTGGTCGGAGTACTTGGCGATGACGCTCTTGAGCTTCCAGGTGTTCAGCCACTCTTGGGCGTCCTCGCGCAAATGCAGCGTGACCGAGGTGCCGCGCGCCGGGCGGTCGAGCGCCTCCACCTCGAAGTCGCCGGCGCCGCCGCTGGTCCAGCGCACGCCCTGGTCGGCCGGCAGGCCGGCCCGGCGCGATTCGACGGCGATCTTGTCGGCCACGATGAAGCCCGAATAGAAGCCGACGCCGAACTGGCCGATCAACTGCGCGTCGGCCTTCTGGTCGCCGGACAGGCGGCCCATGAATTCGCGGGTGCCGCTCTTGGCGATGGTGCCCAGGTGGTCGATCGCCTCCTGCTGCGACATGCCGATGCCGTTGTCGGTGATGGTCAGCGTGCGGGCCGCCTTGTCGAAACTGACGCGGACCTCGAGGTTGGGCGCGTCCTCGTACAGCGCGTTGTTGTTCAAGGCCTCGAACCGCAGTTTGTCGCAGGCGTCGGAGGCGTTGGAAATCAACTCCCGCAGGAAGATTTCCTTGTTGGAGTACAGCGAATGGGTGACCAGGTGCAGCAGTTGCGCGACCTCGGCCTGAAACGACAGGGTTTGTTTGCTCATGGAACTGGGGAAGGAAAAATGAAACTGCGATGGCCCGGCGAACGGGACGTGATCTTAAGCCGGGGTTAATCGCGGCGGGGATCGTTGGCCGAACGGTAGCCG
>JACMQP010000466.1 GCA_014376915.1 Ramlibacter sp. | reverse complement strand
GTGGCCAGGCCGGAAAATCTGGGCGATCTCGCTGTAGTCCTTGCTGCGCTGATCGGTGTTGCGGATCAGAAGGCAGACCGGCGTCCCGGTGGTTTTGCCCTGGTAGACGCCGGACAGGATCTCGACCCGGTCTTCTTCCTGGCGCTGCGTCACGTGGCGGCTGGTGCCGGGCCGGCGCCGGTCCAGGTCCGGCTGGATGTCGGCCGCCGACAGCTCCATCCCGGGCGGACAGCCATCGATCACGCAGCCGATCGCCGGTCCGTGCGATTCGCCGAAGTTCGTGACCGCGAACAGTGTGCCGAAGGTGTTTCCGCTCATGGGAAGCGATTATCCGCGACGGCCGCCGCGGCAAACTGCTGCTGGCCTGGCCATCAATGCCAGAATCGTCCGTTCCGCAAGGCTCACCAACTTTTCCGCAGGAATCTTTCAACCGTATGGCTGACGCCGTCGTCCACCGCTGGCAATTCCGGGGCCTGCTCCGGCTGATGCGGCCCAAGCAATGGGTCAAGAACGGCTTCGTCCTGGCCCCGCTGGTGTTCGTTGGCGGCTTCCTGGACCCGACAGCGTCGTTCCGTGCAGTGCTGGCCATGGTGCTCTTCTGCGTGGCTTCTTCCGCCGCCTATATCGTGAACGACATCCACGACATCGACCACGACCGCAAGCATCCGAAGAAATCGCAGGCCCGTCCGCTGGCAGCCGGCATCGTCACGGTGCCGATGGCCCTGGCTTTACTCGGGGCGCTGTATGCGGTGCTGATCTGGGGCTGGTTCGTCATGCCGGCCGTGGTGCAGGTGATCGGCGGCTACCTGGTCCTGAACGTCGCCTACACGTTCGTGCTCAAGCACCAGCCGGTGATCGACATCTTCACCGTCGCCATCGGCTTCGTGCTGCGGGTCTATGCCGGCGCCATGGCTTTGGCGGTTCCGGTTTCGTCCTGGATGTTCGTCACCACACTGTGCCTGGCGCTGTACCTTGCCGCGGTGAAGCGCCGCCAGGAGCTGCGCCAGAACGGCCCGGAAGGCCGCGCCGTGCTGGGGAAATACTCGGAGCTGCTGGTCAACCGCTACGCCGAAATGTCGGCGACCGGTGCACTGGTGTTCTATAGCATGTTCGTCATGTCGGCGAAACCCCAGCTGGTGATCACGGTCCCGCTGGTGCTGTTCGGGCTGTTCCGCTACTGGTATGTGGTGGAGGAACTGGACAGCGGGGAGTCGCCCACCGATGCGCTGCTCGACGACTGGCAACTGCTGCTGACCCTGGTGCTTTGGGTGCTTGCCTGCGCCTGGGCCCTGTGGCCGGTGAACGGGTGAGCATGGACCCGGCCTATCTGGCGACACCGTTCCTTGCCTGGCTGGCGGCGGGCGGCCTCAAGTTCACCCTCAACAGCATCAGGACCAGGCGACTCGCGTTCGGCCTGATCGGTTACGGCGGCTTGCCGAGCACACACACCGCCATCGTCAGCAGCATGGCCACCCTGGTCGCCTTGCGGGAAGGCATCGGGCATCCGGCATTCGGCGTGGCGATCACCCTTGCTTTGGTGGTCGTGCTGGACGCGCACAGCCTGCGCGGGCAGGTCGGCCGGCAAGCCGCCGTCATCAACAAGCTTGCCGCCTCGCAGCCGGACCACCAGGCCTTGCGGGAGCGCTTGGGCCACAGCCGGCTTGAAATTGCTGCCGGCATCGGCGTCGGCGCCGCGGTTGCCGTAGCCGTCCAGTGGCTCCTGGGCCGGTAATCCCGGCAGCGGGATTCCCGGCCGCTGGCCTTCAGCGCGGCGCCAGGATCCGGACCGAACCGTAGCGCTGCACCTCCGCGAAACCGGCCCGGAGGTGGTCGTCCAACAACCTGGCCCCGCTCGGTCGGCGCGAGTCATTGGGTTCCTGCATGTCGTCCCAGCGGCTGTCGAGAACCACCAGTTTTGGGGGCGTCTCCTGCATCTGCCGGATCATCCGGCGCTGGACGTCTTCGCGGGTCTGGATGCCGGGATGGAGCTCGTACCATTTGGTCGCCGGCCTGCGCTCGGCCATGAAGTAGAAAGCCAGTCCGCTGATGAACAGCTTGTCGTGCCGTCCGGTGCCCACGTAGATCGGGTCCCCGCTGTTCGAATGCTCCATGACGAACCGGGCTGCCAGCAGATAGTCGGGGTCGCTGTTGACGCACCTCAGGCGCGGCAGGGGCGGATCGATGCACTGCCGGATGAAGCTGTCCTTTCCTCCAGCCATGTGCTCCATGCCCCTCGCGACATGGCGCAAGCCGACGACGAGCGGCTGCGCCAGCAGGAACCCCGCGACCAGCACCACCGGCGCCAGCAACAGGCGGGACCCCGGCAATCTCCAGTCGAACCGCGCCGAGCAGATCGCCAGCAAGACAACCGCCAGGACCAGCGCCTGGACCATGTGGACCGCGGAGACGCGCACCAGCCCCTTGACCGTGAACAGCAGGCAGGTGATGACGAGCATCGGCACCAGCGCCCCCTGGTCCCGGCGCTGCGTTGTCGATGGGGGCCCGCCGCGCAACCGCATGAATTCGATCGCCGCGGCCCAGGCCACCACCAGGAAGGGGAGGTAGACGACGAACAGGCCGATGTTTTCGATGTCGCGGCCGGTCCGTGGAAACTCCGCCGGTCCCGGAAACGGCAAAGCGCGGAACGCTGGATAGATGGCGGAGGGACTGTGAATCAGGCTGTCGTTCAGGTCAGCCAGCGGAACGACCTGGAGCAACCAGACAGTCACGGGAGCAACCACGGCAAGAACGCCCAGTGCGAACACGAGGAGCTGCCTGGCGGCCCCGGGGCGAGCCGGCGCGGCCTGGCTGTCGCGGACTTGTTGCGCCAGGGCGATGCCAAGGCCGATCCCCAGCGCACTGTAGGCTCCCAGGTCGTGCCGGAAGGCCGTGACGCATCCGGTGCAGACACCGGCCAGGAAAAGATCGCCCGTGCCTCGCCGCGACCCGCCCCGGTCCACCAGCAGCATCGCCGCCAGGGCAAAGGCGAGCGCGGGAAAGACGGGGAACGCGTCATTGCGCACGGCGATGAGCAGGACCGAAACGATCGACGAAGCCGCCAGCGCCCAAGCCCGCGGCGCTTGGCGGGCCACGGCCAGGAACGCCAAGCTGGCGATGGCAGCCTTGGCTGCAATGCCGATCGCGCGAACCGCCAGGTCGGCCGGGCCGAACACCGAAAAGAGCCAGGAGGTCAGGTAGAACTGGGCCGGACCGTACATGGTCCAGAAGTCCTTGTAGGGCAGCTCGCCGTGCCAGACCCGCTCGGCCCCGACCAGGATGATGCCCTCGTCGTAAAAGTTGAGGTCAGGATCGAACGCGATCGCCTGGACCACGATGGCAGCCAGCAGCACCAGCCACGCAGCGGTCGCGTTCGACGCGGACCGCCAATGCTGCGCCCCGTCCCGCGGCTGCTGCTGATTCTGGCGATTGCCCTGTAGCACCTCCGGGCTCGCGCTAGATGTTGAGTCGCGCGAAAACGAATTGCGGCAGGTGCCGAATGACCATCATGATCAGCTGCCACTTCGCCGGCACATAGGCCACCGCCGATCCGCGTTCCACGGCCGAGACGATCTTCTGCGCGACATCCTCCACCGCGGCCAGCTTGGCGCCCGCGTTTTTCAGGTGCGCAGTCATCGGTGTATCGGTCGGGCCGGGCTTGATCAGGACGAT
>JACMQP010000465.1 GCA_014376915.1 Ramlibacter sp. | reverse complement strand
GTTGACCAGCATGCCGTCGATGGTGGTGCGCAGGTCGGTGCCGTGGTCCAGGTTGAAGCCGCGCAGATAAAACTGGTTGGCCTTTCCTTCCCCGCTGTGCTGGCTGACGATCAGGCCCGGCGTCGCCTCCAGGACCTCGCCAGGCCGGTACACGGTGCGCGCCTCGAGCTGCTTTTGGGTGACGACGCCGCTATTGGCCGTTTCGGCGGCGCCGAGCTGGCTGTTGCGCGAGCCGGTGACGGTCACCGGCGCCAGCGCCCGGGCCTCGGGCGGGTCCGCTGACTGGCTCTGGGCGATAGCGGGAGCTGCCAGGACAGCGAGCATGGCAGGCGACAGCCGGAACAGCGGCATGGAAGGAGGATGCGTTTTCACGGACGGTGGCGCGGCAACTGGGAAGGAAACGGACGCCCGCGATTAAACGGACGGCTCGAGGTGATAGTGCAGGGCCGATGGCGGGCCCTCGTGCTTGTGCGCCGAGGCCTTGTGCAGGGGCACAAAATGGACATGCCCGTTGCGCACGCCCCGCAATGCGATCAGGTGCGCGGCGAAGGTCTGGATGGCACCGATGGCGCCGCGCAGGGTCACGGTCTCCAGGCCGTTTTCATGGTCCAGCGGCGTGTGCTGGCTGGTCAGCACCAGGTCATGGTGGTCATGCTGAAGGTGCAGCACCCGCTGCACCAGCACCTGGTCGCTGCGGTCGTAAATGAAGCTCACCGTCCCCACGCCCCACTTCGCTTCGCCGGGTGCGAGCAGCGCCTGCCCCAGCTTTTCGCGAATCAGGTCGCGGACCGCTTCGGAGCGATTCTCATAGCCGCGCTCAACGATCAGCGCGTCGAAACTCCGGGCCAGGCCCGGATCCAGGGAAATCGTGAAGCGTTCCATCCCAGACCCCGCAGGTTCGGCCGTTTGCACGGCCTGTATGAAGAATATTTAATTTATCATACGACGGGGAAAGCAATCTGGATTCAGGTTGGGGGACCGAACCGGAAAAAAGATTACGTGGACCGATAGCCCCTCAATGCGCCGGCGGCCACGTCGCCGCCGGCCATCCGCCCTCACAGCGTCGGCGCAGCTGCCACCGGCACCTTGGCCCGGTCGCGTCCGAACCACGCCACGTACAGCACCGGCAGCACGACCAGCGTCAGCAGCGTCGCCGTGATCAGCCCGCCGATCACCACGATCGCCAGCGGCCGCTGGGTCTCCGAGCCGATGTCGTGCGACAGTGCCATCGGCAGCAGGCCCAGCGCCGCCAGCATGGCGGTCATCAGCACCGTGCGCAGCCGCTGCATCGAGCCGAGCTTGACGGCCTCCACCACGCTGTGGCCGGCGTTGCGCAGCTGCTGGAACACCGACAGCATCACCACGCCGTTGAGCACCGCCTGGCCGGACAGCGCAATGAAGCCGATGGCCGCCGAGACCGACAGCGGGATAGCGAACACCCACAGCGCGACGAAGCCACCGATCAGCGCCAGCGGCACATTGATCAGGATCAGCGCCGCCATCCGGAACGACTTGAAGGCGTCGAACAGCAGCACGAAGATCAGCAGCAGCGAAATCGGAACCACCACCGACAGCCGTTTCATCGCGCGTTCCTGGTTCTCGAACTCGCCAGACCAGCTGACGGTGTAGCCCTCGGGAACCTTCACGTTGCCTGCGATCCGGTCCTTCATGTCAGAGACCACCGAGCCCATGTCGCGGTCCTTGATGAAGATGCCGACGGCCATGATGCGGCGGCCCGATTCCCGCGCGATGTTCATCGCCCCGCTGGTTTCGCGAATGGTGGCCACGCTGCCCAGTTGGGCGTAGCCGCCGTCCGGCGTCGGGATCAGCGTCTGCGGCAGGGCCGCGAGCACGCGCCGGCTTTCGGGCAGCCGCACGGCGACGGCGAACTTGCGCTCCCCCTCCCAGATCTGGGTGGCCGACTTGCCGGCCAGCGCCGCCTCGATCACGTCCTGGATGTCCTGCACGTTCAGGCCCAGCCGCGCGGCCCGGTCGCGGTCGATGTCGATCACCACTTGCGGCAGCTCCCCCAGCCGGTCGATCTCGGCGCGATAGACGCCCCTGACCTGCTTGATCTCGCGCTCGATCGACTCGGTCACCTTGCGCAGCTCGGCCAGGTCGTCGCCCGCCACCTTGATCACGATCTGGCCGTCGATCTGCGAGATCGATTCCAGCACGTTGTCGCGGATCGGCTGCGAGAAGGCCGGCTCCATTCCAGGAATGGCGGAGACGGCATGGTCCATCTGGTCGATCAGCTGCTCCTTGGTCACGCCCTTGCGCCACTGTTCCGGCGGCTTGAAGTCGACAAAGACCTCGCCCATGCTGATGGTCTTGGGGTCGGTGCCATCCTCTGGCTGGCCGGCCTTGGAGACGGCGGTGCGAACCTCGGGCACCGTCAGTAGCGCCGCGCGCACATTGCGCATCATCCGGGTCGCCTCGGCGTTGGAGACGCTGGACGGCAGCCGCAGGTTGACCCAGATCGTTCCCTCGTTCAGCTCGGGCAGGAATTCCGACCCCAGCCGCGAGGCGGCAACCATGGACAGCGCGAAGACACCCAGCGCAATCGCCACCACCAGCCGGCGCCGTTCCAGCGCCCACGCCAGCACCGGTTCGTACACGCTCTTGGACGCCGCCACCAAGCGGTTGTCCTTGTGCGGCAGCTTGCGCCTGAGCATCCAGTAGCACAGCAGCGGTACCAGCGTCAGCGAAAACACCAGCGAACCGACCAGGGCGGTGGTCACAGACAGCGCCATCGGCTGGAAAATCCGGCCTTCGTGCCGCTGCAGCGCGAAGATCGGGATGTGGGCCGCGATGATGATCAGCATCGAGAACAGCGTGGGCCGACCGACCTCGTTGGCGGCGTCGATGATCACGCTGCGGCGCTGCGTGTCGTCCATCTCCTCACCCTTCTCCGCCAGCCTGTGCATGATGTTCTCGACCACGATCACGGCGCCGTCGACGATGATGCCGAAGTCCATCGCGCCCAGCGACAGCAGGTTGGCCGGCACCCCCATGATCTTCAGC
>JACMQP010000464.1 GCA_014376915.1 Ramlibacter sp. | reverse complement strand
TGGCCGCCGAAGCCGGGGTTGACGCTCATGATCAGGATCAGGTCGATGTCGTCGATGATCCAGTCCAGCACGTCCAACGGCGTTGCCGGGTTGAGCACCACACCTGCCTTGCAGCCCCTGGCCTTGATCGCTTGCACGCTGCGGTGCACGTGGCCCGAGGCCTCGGGGTGGAAGCTGATGTAGTCGGCACCGGCATCGGCGAAAGCCTGGGCCAGCGCGTCGACCGGCTGCACCATCAGGTGCACGTCGATGGGCACCGCCGCGCCCGCTGCGGTCTTCGCGTAGGGCTTGAGCGCCGCGCAGATCATCGGCCCGAAGGTGAGATTGGGCACGTAATGGTTGTCCATCACGTCGAAATGGATCCAGTCGGCACCGGCTTCGATGACGTTTTTCACCTCGTCGCCGAGGCGCGCGAAATCCGCCGACAGGATCGACGGGGCAATGCGATGGATTTTGCTCATGGCTCATTTTCGCAAATCGGCGACGGGTTAAAGTGCAGCTATGGCCAAGTACCAGTTTCGTGTCGAGGTCGAACCCCGTTTCCTGCCCGAACAGTCGGCCCCGGCGCAGGACATCTACAGTTTCGTCTACACCATCACCATCACCAACACTGGCGAGGTGCCGGCGCAGTTGATCTCCCGTCACTGGCTGATCGGCAACGCCGCCGGGGAGATCGAAGAGGTCAAAGGACTGGGCGTGGTCGGCCAGCAGCCGCTGCTCAAGCCGGGCGAAGCCTTCCAGTACAGCAGCGGCTGCCGCCTGCGCACCGCCACCGGCACGATGGAAGGCAGCTACTTCTGCGTGGCCGAGGACGGCGAGCGCTTCGATGTGCGGGTCCCGCCCTTCATGCTCGACGACGGCGCCCACCGGGTGCTGCATTGACGCCGGGGCTGATCCGGCAACGGGCAGCCTCCTCAAAGATCGGATGAACGACCTCAACCAGGTGCTCGACACGCTGGATGCCCACGCGCCCCTGGCGCAGCGGCACCTCTGGCTGATCGGCCTGCTGGACTGGGTGCGCGGCCCGCGCGGCTCGCCGGGGGAGGCCCCCGCCAGCCGCGTGCGCCTGTTGCTTGACGCGCTGGACGCCCAGCCGCAACTGCAGCAGCGAGTGCGGGAGTGGTGGCAGGTGCTAACCGAAACCGTCGATGCCACGGCCTTGCTGGCCGACTTCGGCTTCGCACCGCGCATGGCCTTCGTCAGCGAATTCAACGAGCGACTGCGCCAGAAGCTGTTGCCGGCGACGCCGGAGACCACCGATTCGTCCGAGCTGTTTTCGCTGGCAATGCCCCGCGCCGGCGACTCCGCCTGGGTCGCCGCGCTCGATACCGACACCCTGCAGCGGCTGGCCGACCTGATCACCACGCCGTCGGCGGTCCCCGGCATCACGCTCTGGCAGCACGAGCTGCTGGAAGCGATCAACTACTGCGCCAGCCAGGTCCGTGCCACCGGTTTCGCCGCTGAATTGCGCCAGCGCATGAGCGCGCCGGCACGCGAGATGCAGCCGTTCCATGAGCTGCCCGCCGACGTCGAGAACTTCCGCGCCGCGTTCGTCGCCACACCGCGCGAACCGGCCGCGCTCGAAGCGGCAGCGGCGCGGCTGCGCGAGCGGCTGGGCGCCTGCCGGCAGGCCGCGGCCAGCGTTTACCCGCACCTGAACGAGCACGGTATCTCGGTCGGCCTGGTGTTCCTGCTGCGGCAGCTGCGCGAGCGGGTGCTGCGGATCCGCGAGCTGATGGACTGCCTGATTTCGGCGGCGTCCGAAGCGAGCACTGCCCGGCTGGTGTCGCGGCTGGCCGCGATGGGCCAGGAGCGGCGCAGCCTGCGCGCGCTGTTCGCTGCCAATTCGTCGTTGCTGGCGTCCAAGGTCACCGAGCGCAGCGCCGAGGCGGGTGAGCACTACATCACTCGCACCCCGGCGGAGTACCGGCAGATGCTGTGGAAGGCCGCCGGCGGCGGCGCCGCGACCGCCGTCACCACGCTGCTGAAGTTCGCGCTGGCGTCCCTGGGGCTGGCCGCGTTCTGGGGCGGCTTCTGGGCCGGCATCATGTACGCGGCCAGCTTCGTTTTCATCCAGTTGATGCACTGGACACTGGCGACCAAACAGCCGGCGATGACCGCGCCCGCCATGGCAGCCAAGCTCAAGGACCTGAACGATCCGTCCGCGGTGGAGGACTTCATCGACGAAGTGGCCAACCTGATGCGCTCGCAGGTCGCGGCGGTGCTGGGCAACGTCGGCATGGTGGTGCCCTGCGTGGTCCTGCTCAGCGTGCTGATGCAGTTGGCCAGCGGCGCGCCGATGATCAGCCGCGCCGAGGCCGACCATGTGTTCGCGACGCTGCATCTGCTCAATCCGCTCACCCTGATTTTTGCGGCATTCACCGGCGTGCTGCTGTTTGCCTCCAGCCTGATCGCCGGCTGGACCGAGAACTGGTTCGTGCTGCACCGGCTGGATTCGGCGATGCGCTACAACCCTCGCATCACCTCCGTGCTCGGCCCGCAGCGCGCGGCGCGCTGGGCCGACTTCATGCGTCGCAACATTTCCGGCTTCGCCTCCAACATTTCGCTGGGCCTGCTGCTCGGCCTGCTGCCGCCGGTGCTGGCTTTCATCGGCCTGGGCCTGCAGGCGCGGCACGTCACGTTGTCCAGCGGGCAGCTGGCTGCGGCCGCTGCGGCCTACGGACCGGAGGTTTTTCGCATGTCGGCGCTCTGGTGGTGCGTGGCGGCGATCCCGCTGATCGGCATGCTGAACCTGGGCGTGAGCTTTTACTTCGCCTTCCGGCTGGCGTTGCGCGCGCACAGCGTGGGGCGCACCGACCGCCTGCGGATCCGGCGCGCGATCGTGGCCCGCCTGCGCCGCCGGCCGGCCAGCTTCCTGGTGCCGCAGTGAGCGCGCCAGCCCGCGCTGGCGCCCTGTCCTACAGCTGCGGCTGAGGCCGGACGTTACAGTGCGCCGGGGACATCCAAGCACATGAACGAAATCACGGCCATCTGGGCGGAGTGGCTCAAGCCCTCGGCAGGCCTGCCGACGGTGCAATGGTCGATCCTGCTCGGTGTCGCGGCCATCGCCGGTCATCTGTTCCACCGTTACTTCGGCCTGCCCAAGGTGGTCGGCTATTCGGCCGTCGGCGCGCTGGCGGGCCTGGGCGGCTTCACCGGCGCGGCCTGGCCGTTGCAGGGCATCGGCCTGTTCCTGCTGGAGCTCGGCGTGTCGGTGGTGCTGTTCGAAGCCGGAGGCCGCATTCCGCTGCGCTGGTTCCGCCACAACCCGATGGTGCTGATGCAGAGCCTGCTCGAGTCGACGCTGACACTGGTCGTCGTCTATTACGTGCTGCGCTCGCTGGACGTGCGCGCCGACGTGGCCCAGTCGCTGGCGCTGGTGGCGATGGCGGCATCGCCGGCGGTGCTGAGCCGGATCGTGATCGACACCCACGCCTCCGGTCCGGTGACTGAACGCGCGATGGTGCTGTCCACGTTGAGCACGTTGTATGCGCTGACGCTATGCACGGCCCGCGCCGGCGTGATGAACCGGCCGCACAAGGAGTGGACCGACATGGCCTACCCGATCCTGGTGGTGCTCGGCCTGTCGGTGGTGGTGGGCGCCGTGCTGGCACTGACGCTGCGGATCGCGCTGCGGGTGATG
>JACMQP010000463.1 GCA_014376915.1 Ramlibacter sp. | reverse complement strand
GTGCTCAAGGGCGAAACCTGCTGCATCATGAACCAGGTGCAGACGGTGATGACGCAGTACAAGGCCGGCAAGGTGCGGCTGCTGGGCGTCACCACGGCTAAGCGGGTCGGAGCGATCGCGGACGTGCCGACCATCGCCGAGAGCAAGCTGCCCGGCACCGCCGGCTTCGACAGCTCGATCTGGTTCGCGTTGTTCGCGCCCAGGGGAACGGACCCGCGCGTCGTCGCCAAACTGAACGGCGCGATCAAGACCGTGCTGGAGAACCCCGAGGTGCGGGCCAGGCTCGAACTGGCCGGCAACTCGGTGCGCATCGAGACGCCCGAGCAGTTCAAGGCGACGGTCCACGCGAACCGGGTGAAGTGGGCTGAAGTCGTGAAGGCTGCGAACGTCAGCATCGATTGATGCCCTAGCGCTTTTCCGGCGGCACGTACCACCGCGTATTGAGCAGTTCCGGCTCCTCGTGCGCCTGCAGCCGCGCCCAGTGCATGTCGGCGTCTTCTACAAACAGGTCGCGCGCGATCGCCTGTGCCACGCGGGTGGCGCCGATCTGCAGGCCCGGGATGTCGCCGGCCAGCGCGCCGTGGCTCATGGTGCTGCCCCAGTTGAACAAATGAAGCCGCGCCAGCGCCTCCTTGTATTCGCCGGTCGCCGACAGCAGTTCGAAACCGGCGCCGAGGTAGGGGAATCGGGCCGGCTCCGGATTTGCCGCGGCCAGTTGGGCATCCACGTGCCGGGCCCAGGTGTCGATGTGCGACGTGTAGCGCACGATCTCGGGTCGGTCGAGCAGGTCGACGTCGAAGCCGGTGCCGAAGATCACGGTGTCAAACAATTCGCGGCCTGCGGTGGTCGTGACTTGCACGGCGTCGGCCAGTGGCCGCACGTCCACCCAGTTCTGTCCCAGCGCCAGAGTGAACGCCTCATGCGCATCGCAGCGCCGCACCGTTTCCCAGGGCGGCGGGATCTGCTGGTCGAAGATGTAGGTGTAGAAGCGCCATTTACGGGCATCGTCCAGCGCCTCGAAGCCGCGCATGAAGCCGGGGAACGCCGTCCACTTGCTCTTGTTCACCTGCGGCAGGACTGGCCGGCGCGCGAACAGCGTGACCTGCGCGCCGGCTTCCAGCGCGCACGCTGCGTTGTCGAAGGCCGAAGCACCGGCACCCAACACGCCGACGCGCTTGCCGCGCAGCGCCGCGAAATCGATCGCATCGGCGGAATGGAACACGCGGCCCCTGGCCAGCGGATCGTCCCGCCGCAGCGAGGAATAGTCAGGCCAGCGCGGCGCGCCGCTGCCGTCGCGCCCCAGCGCCAGCACCAGCTTCCGGGCCCAGACGGTCTGCTCGCCCTGCGGCGTCGCCAGCCGGGCCTTCATCAAGGCGCCGTCCTCGCCCACCTCGAGCAGCGTGACGCCGTTGTCGACGCGCAGGCCGATGGTTTCGCGCACCCACTGCAGGTAGTCACGCCAGTCCACCCGTCCGACCTTGTGCAACGCCGCCCAGCCGTCGGCGCCGTGCTGCGCCTCGTACCAGGCGCGCAAGCTCATGGAGGCGACGCCAAGGTCGGGACCGGTCAGGTGTTTCGGGCTGCGCAGCGTCAGCATCCGCGCATAGGTGGCCCACGGCCCTTCGTCGCCACGCGGATTGCGGTCAATCACGCGGATGTTGGAGATGCCCTCGCGCAGCAGCGCGTAAGCGGCGGTCTGGCCGCACATGCCGGCGCCGGCAACCAGCACGTCCAGCGCCCGGGCACCGTGCGGTGCGACTGTCGGCAGCACCCAGTCGGGGGGCGGAAAGTTCAGCGTCGCCAGCTCGGCCCGGGCCCGTTGCGCCAGCGTCGCCAGCGCCGGCAGATTGCGCGGGCTGGCGATGGCCTGGTGCGGCGCCGGGGCCAGGGCGGATGGGTCAGGGGTCACGGGGTGACGATAATCGAGATCATGAGGATTCAACTGGACTGCTATTACAGCCTGTCGTCGCCATGGATGTATTTTGCCGGCCCGCAGCTGCAGGACGTCGTGCGCCGGCACGACGTGCGTCTGGTGCTCAAGCCGTACGACTTCCAGGCGGCGGTGCCGGTCACCGGGGGCATCCCGCTCAAGACCCGGCCGGAGGCGCGCCGCAGCTACCACGCGCTGGAACTGGCGCGCTGGCGCGACTACCTGCAGATGCCGCTGAACCTGGAGCCGCGCCACTATCCGCAAGGCGCGCCGCGCGACTCCAGCTGGAACAAGTATCCGGGCTGGATGGTGATCGCCGCGCAACTGCAGGGGCTGGACGCTTTCGTGCTGTCGCACGCGCTGCTGCGGGCGCTTTGGGTGGAGGAGCGCGATACCTCGCAGCCGGGCGTGCGGATCGCGGTGGCCACCGAGAACGGCTACGACGGCGCGGCGTTGCAGGCGCTGGAACAGACTGAAGCTGTGCAGGCCGGGTATCGCGGCTTTACCCATGAAGCCGTGGAGCGCGGCATCTTCGGCGCGCCGATCTTCGTGTTGAATGGCGAGCGGTTCTGGGGCCAGGACCGGCTTGATTTCGTCGACCGGGCGCTCGACAAGCTGCGCACGAGCAACCCCGCATGAAGGTCCGCTTCACCAAGATGCAAGGCGCGGGGAACGACTTTGTGGTGCTCGACGAAACCCGCGGACCGCTGAACTTGAGCGATGGACAGTACCGGCAGCTGGCCGACCGCCACTTCGGCGTCGGCGCCGACCAGATCCTGTCGGTGCGGCCGTCGCCGGCCCCGGGCATCGATTTCGAATACGTGATTCACAACGCCGACGGCGGCGAGGTGGAGCAATGCGGCAACGGCGCCCGTTGCTTCGTGCGCTACGTCCGGGACAAGGCCCTGACGACCAAGGACAGCGTCAGGGTGCGGACCCTGTCGGGCGTGATCGAGCCCAGGCTGAATCCGGACGGTCGCGTGACCGTGGACATGGGCCCGCCGGTGTTCGAGCCGGCGCTGGTGCCTTTCGATCCTGCCGGCCTGGCGCGGCAAGCCCGGGGCGACTGGGAAACCTGGCCGCTCGCGCTTGCGCCCGTCGGCGATTGCGCTACTATTTCTGTAGCGGTGCTGTCGATGGGCAATCCGCATGCGGTGCAGGTGGTGGAGGCTGTCGAGGCGGCGCCAGTTTTGACCCAGGGACCGCTGGTCGAGCATCACGCGCGGTTTCCGCGGCGGGTCAACGCCGGCTACGTGCAGGTGGTGAATCGCGGCGAAGTGAAGCTGCGGGTGTGGGAGCGGGGCGCAGGCGAGACGCTGGCTTGCGGCAGCGGGGCCTGCGCCGCGGTGGTGGCCGGGATCCGGCTTGGATTGCTGGATGCGCGCGTCGACGTGCAGGCCCGCGGTGGCGTGCTGACGATCGAGTGGGCCGGCCGCCAGGGCGCCGGATGGGCGCCGGTGCTGATGACCGGGCCGGCTGTGACGGTGTACGAAGGCGAGATCAACCTGATGGACGAGACCAACACATGAAACCGACCGACGCCATGAACCCGATCACCGAGGACGACATCGCCAACTACCTGGCGAACACGCCCGATTTCTTCACCCGCCATTCCGAGTTGCTGGCGGCGGTGCACCTGACCAGCCCGCACAGCCACCGCGCGGTGAGCCTGCAGGAGCGCCAGGCGGAGATGCTGCGCGAAAAGATCAAGGCGCTGGAGCACCGGCTGATGGACATGGTGCGGCACGGCAACGAGAACGTGATCATTGCCGATCGCCTGCAGCGCTGGGCCCGCAACCTGCTGCAGGTGCGCTCGGGCCGCTCGCTGCCGGCCAGCATCGCCACCGAGATCGAAAACCAGTTCATGGTGCCGCAGGTGGCGATCAAGGTCTGGGACGTCGACAGCCGCTACGGCCAGGAAGCATTCGCCGAAGGCGTGAGCGACGACGCGAAGAGCTTCGCCTCGTCGCTGACCCAGCCGTATTGCGGCGTCAACTCCGGCTTCGAGGCGGTGAACTGGCTGGACGACAGCGCCACCGCGCTGTCGATGGCGCTGATCCCGCTGCGCGACGGCGCCGTCAACAGCGCGTCGCCGGCGTTCGGCATGCTGGTGCTGGCATCGCCCGATCCGCAGCGCTTCCAGAGCGGCATGGGCACGGACTTCCTGGAGCGCATCGCCGAACTGGCGAGCGCCGCGCTTTCGCGGCTGCGTCACGATTGATGCAATGAGCGACACCGATGCCGGCCTGGTCGAGAAATATCTCGAGCATGTTCGCGTCGAAAAGCGCCTGGCGCAGCGCACGGTGGAGCTTTACGCGCTCGACCTGCAGAAACTTTCGGACTTCGCGGCCACCGCCGGCATCGAGCTGCTGCGGGTGCAGAACGCGCACATCCGGCGCTGGGTGGCGCAGATGCATAGCCGGGGCCGCAGCGGCCGCGGCATCGCGCTGATCCTTTCGGGCTGGCGCGGCTTCTACACCTGGCTGGGCCGCGAAGGTCGGGTGCTGAGCAACCCGGTGCAGGACGTGCGCGCGCCGAAGGCGCCCAAGCCGCTGCCCAAGGCGCTGGCGGTCGACGACTCGGTGCAGCTGGCCGACTGGCACGACGCAGCGGCCGATCCCTGGCTGGAGGCGCGCGACGCCGCGATCGTCGAATTGCTCTATGGCTGCGGCCTGCGGGT
>JACMQP010000462.1 GCA_014376915.1 Ramlibacter sp. | reverse complement strand
GCCCACCTGGCCCGCTGGGCCGAAAACCACTACCACTACGTCGGCCCTTTCGCCGACTACCTGGGCTACATCTACGCCCGCACGCCTGCCAGCTTCATCGAGGCCAAGGACTTCCTGCTGTCCAACATGTACGAAGAGGAAATCGGCGGCGACCGCCACACCGACCTGTTGATCCGCTTTGCCGAAGCCTGCGGCACCACCCGCGAGCGGGTGATCGATCCCGACAACATGTCGCCGACGACCCGCGGCTTGCAGAGCTGGTGCTATGCCGTGGCCATGCGCGAAGACCCGATCGTCGCGGTGGCCGGCCTGGTGGTCGGACTGGAATCCCAGGTGCCTTCGATCTACCGCAAGCAGACGCCGACCTTGCGCAACAAATACAAATTCACGGACGAGGAGGTCGAGTTCTTCGACCTGCACATCGTCTCGGACGAGATTCACGGCGAGCGCGGCTACCAGATCGTGCTTGAACATGCGACCACGGTGGAACTGCAGCAGCGCTGCCTGAAGATCTGCGAAGTCGGCGCGCAGATGCGGCTGCTCTACACCACGGCGCTGTACCACGATTACGTTGCCGGCGAGGTGCCGTTCGACGAACTCATGGCCGCCGAGCAGACCGCCCCCGAGCCGGCCTTGCAGGCCTGACCCGCATCGGACACAGCGACCACCATGGCAAGCTCCACGATCGAAGAATTCCGGAACCACATCGGCGGCGAATGGGCTTCGGCGCGCAGCGGCGAGACCTTCGACGACGTCAATCCCGCCGACACGCGCGAGATCGTCGGCCGCTTCCAGGCCTCGTCCAGCGAAGATGGCCAGGCGGCAGTCGATGCCGCCGCCGCGGCGTTCGCAACCTGGCGCAGCACGCCGATCACCAAACGGGCCAACGTCCTGCTGGCGGCGGCCAATCACCTGGAGGCCCATGCCGCGGAGTTCGCCACCGAACTGACGCGTGAGGAAGGCAAGCCGCTTGCCCTCGCCAAGGACGAATTCCTGCGCTCGGCCCAGACCTTGCGCTTCTATGCGATCGAGGGGCAGTCGCTCGGGGGCGAGACCTTTCCCAACGACGATCCCGACATGCTGGTCTACACCCACCGGGAGCCGCTCGGGGTGGTCACGGTGATTTCGCCCTGGAATTTTCCGGTGTCGATTCCGGCCCGCAAGATCGCGCCGGCCCTGATCACGGGCAACACCGTCGTCTTCAAGCCGTCGTCGGACGCGCCGCTGAGCGGCTACCGGCTGGCCGAAGCGCTGGTGCTTTCCGGCCTGCCCAAGGGGGTGCTGAACTTCATCACCGGCAGCGCAGCCCGTGTCGGCGCCGTCATCACGGAGTCGCCCCATGTGCGGGCCATTTCCTTCACCGGCTCGACCGCCGCCGGCAAGCACATCCATGCCAGCGTGGGGCTGACGACGCGAACCCAGATGGAGCTGGGCGGCAAGAACCCGTTGATCGTGATGGAAGACGCCGACCTCGACAAGGCCGTCGACCTGGCCATCAAGGGCGGCCTGTCGCTTTCTGGCCAGGCCTGC